>NZ_NPFP01000034.1:0-35341 GCF_002259145.1 Rhodococcus sp. 15-2388-1-1a
CGGGCCGCAGCAGACCGATCAGCGACTTCAGGAAGACCGACTTACCGGTACCGGACGGACCGAGGAGAGCACTGACTTCACCCTTCGGCAGGGTCAACGACACATCTCTCCAGATCCGCTGCGAACCAAATGATTTGGTCAATCCCTCGACCGAGACCTCAACGCCCATCTGCTCCACCTTTCTGTGCGCCGGTACTCATACCGGTGTCAACTCTGTGATCAGCCATGTGCCGTTCGCCTGTTCGACGCGAACCCGTACCCGACTTCCGTCGAGTTTCGTGTCGGGTGCATCGGTACTCGTCGTGCTCTGATTGATGAAGAGCAACAATTCCGCGCTGTCGATATCGGACTCGACAACTGCGGATTCGAGGACCGTCGCACTTGTGACAACCTGACGTTCACGGGCCGAGGGGACGATCACTGCCGACCCGACTTCCTGGAACTGACCGGCGAAATCCCCACCGAGGCTTGACTGTAACTCTGAAAAGTGCTGCTCGACGGTATCGAAGTCGTACGACAGAAGCTTCGGAACCACCTCGACTGCGAAGGCCCGCCCCTCCGCCGCCGAGTCCGCACGCGCGTCCCCGTGTACATCGCCGCGGACGACGAACACCGCACCGATCGACGCGACGGTGGCGAGCCCACACAGCGCGGCGGTGAACAGTCGTCTCGCCCGCCTCGACGCCGGCCGCACGCGGACCATCACCCCACTCATGCGACGAACTCCACGTTCGAGACGAGCCAGCGACCGTCGATCTTGTCGAGCGTGATCTTCATTCGGTACACGCGAACCTCTCCGTCCGGAGCCTCGTTGTTCTTGACGGTCGACGTCACGGCCGCCAGCACAGTCGACTGCTCGTCGCTCGCGTCGACTATGCCGACCGACCTGACCTCACCGGTCGACTCGACTCCCCCATCTGACAACAGAGAACCGAATCCATCTGCAGCAGAAACGAATTGCTCCCGAAAATCGCCGGTTGTACCGTCGATGACCCGACCCAGATCGGCATCGGCGGTCTGGCTCCCGAGCGTGACCAAGCTGACGGCCATCGTCGACGCGACATCGAGAACATCTCGATTCCGCCTCTCGTCGTCGACTGTCGAACGCCAGGACAGCGAGGCCACGACACATACGACGATCGACACCAGCGCCACGACCGCGACGAGGATCGTCCCACCGACTCCGATCCACCGCGTGGACGCTCGCTCCTCGACCGCTGCCGTATCGACGGCAACATCGTTGTCGGCAACGGTATCGTCGGCGATGGCGTCCTCGGCCGTACCGCTCACGTCGTCGTCGGGTGTGCACTTGCTTTCGTCTATGCGAACAGTGCTTGCCATGTCGGGTCCTCCTGATCGTTGTTCACCGAGTCGATGTTGCCCAGCCGATACACCTCACCGTCCGGAGCCCTGAAGCGTCCCGTGAACGGGTCGTAGGGCACCGATGCAACGGCAGGGCCGGTCTGTGTGAACGACGCTGGTGTCGCTTCCGGGTCGGACCCGTCGGGTGCACCGGGCTCCGTCGCCGGGACATCGGCGGCCGGCGGCGATCCCGCGGACGGGATGTAGGGCGCTCCTGGCCTTGCCAACATCTGCGGCCACGTAGACGGAAGTCCTGCCGGGCATTCGGACAGTTCGCCGGTGCGTACCGAAGGATCGGTGGCGCAGGGAGCATTGCGTGCACCGCGGACAACGCGGGCGTCGTCCTGCGGCAGCTTGCAGTAGGGATCGGCCGCGGGTTCGGCGGGCGACAGGTCGCCTGGATCACGACGCGCAGTGTCGTACCCTTCGGTGCACGGCAGGGGGTTCGCCGTGTTACCGAGCTTGATATCGAGCGGCCCCTGGCCGTAAACCAAGTCATCGCCTTGGAAGCCCTGGTGCATATGGTTGATCGACGCAGAGACCGCCGGATACACCACGAGCAATTGGCGTATTCCAGGGATGTTCACGCGCGCGACCTCACCGACGGACTGGAGGTTGGCCAGAAGTACCGGAAGGGGCGATTCGAGGTCCGACAGCGTTCCGTTGACGGCATCGAAGAACGCCGGCCCCTGGTCCAGTACGGCTCGAATCTGCCCGTCGTCCATGGCCAGTTGCTGGGTGAACGAGCTGAGATTCGAGCTGAACGAGGAGATGTCGGCACCGGATTCGTTGATCTGGCCCAGGACCGGCTCGGCGTCGGCGATCAATCTCTCGGTGGGCCCGATGTTCGCCTGGGCCAAGGAGATCAAAGGCCGTGAGGAGTCGATCAGCGTGCCCAGCGACGGACCGAGTCCGTCGAATGCAGCGAAGGACTCGTCGACCGTCGTGCGCAGGTCGTCCTTCGGTAGCGAATCGAGCAGGGTGTGCACCTCCTCCACGACCTCCGAGGACGGAGTCGGAACAGACGTGCGGGACATGCCGATCGAATCGCCGTCGGAGAGGTAGGGCCCCTCGCTCGTCGCAGGCACCAGGTCGATGTACTGCTCGCCGATAGCGGAGATGCTCTTGACGATTGCCTCGGTGTCGGACGGGACATCGATTCCGGACTGCAGTTGCAACGTCGCGACGGCCTCGTCGAGGTTCACCTTCAGCTCGGTCACCACGCCGATGTCCACACCGCGGTATGTGACAAGCGAATTGACGTACAACCCACCCGCACTCTCCATCTCCGCTTGGACCGTGTAACGCCCGATTCCGGAGTACCGCTGAAGACCCATGTAGGAGAACACCGCATATCCGACAGCCAGCAGACCTATGACACCGAACACCAACAGCTGGACACGTACCGTGCGTGTTCTCATCGCCTGCCTCCCTGAATTTGGCGAAGGATGTCGTCGACAGTCGGTACGACCGGTCCCGCGACCACCGGAACCATCGGTGACAGCAGCGGATCGGCCGCCTGTCGAGCAGGATTGAGCTTGATCAACTCGTCGACAGGAATACTCCCGAGGACCTTCCCGCCGATGGTCTCCGCCGACACATCCAAGGTGAGGAACAGGTTCATGTAATCTCCTCGCAGCGCCTTGTCCGCCGTCATCACCGGGAACGGGATAGTGGTAGCGATCTTCAGTGCCTCGGGCACAGAACCCGCCGAGGCCGACAATTGCGCCAACGTGGGCTCGAGTGCAGCGATGTTCGCACTCAGATCGGCACGGGAATCCTCCAGTACCTGCGTCGCCGCAGTTCCGAAATCTCCGAGCCGAGTCAGCATCGTCGTGAGCTGAACTCGCTGTTTCTCGACGACGTCGAATGCAGGTCCGAGCGAATCGATTCCTGCCTCGAGGGTCGCGGACTGCCCTGCCAGGCTCCCACCCAGCCGATCCAGCCCGTCGATGGCCGCGACGATGTCCGCCCGCTGGTCGTCGAGACCGGTGACGAATGTGGTCAGCGTGTTGGTCAAGGACCTGAGCGAAGTCTCCCTACCGCCGATCACACGATTGAGTTCGGTTGTGACCGTCTGGATCTGCTGCAATCCGGATCCGTTGAGCACCAAGGACAACGCTGACAGAACCTCCTCGGTGGAGGGGTACTGACTGGTTCGCGACAGCGGAATGACATCCCCGTCCGACAACCGGCCGTTCGGGGCTTCGTCGACCGGAGCTGTCAACTCCAGATACTGCGAACCCAACACGCTGGTTTGAGCGAGCTTCGCCGTGACGTTGGCTGGGAGCTCGACGTCACTGTTGATGTCGAGTGTCAGTATCGCAGTCCAGTTCTCACTCGCGATGCCGCCGATGTTTCCGACCACGACGTTGTCCGCTTTCACCGGAGAGTTTCCGACGAGGTTCTGGATGTCAGCCAATTCGACCGTCACCTCGTACGTGTCTCCGCTGACACCGTTGCCCGGCAACGCGATCGAGTTGACGCCGTCGAAACGGCACCCGCTCACCATCGCGGCCACGACGGTCGCCGAGAACAGACTTGCAGCCACTCGGCTCCAACGACCGCGCTTCATCGCGTGCCCGCCTCGGTGACAGCGCCGGCGAGTCCACGGCCCATGGAATCGGTGGCTTTCGTGCATTCGTCCGCCGGTGCATTCGCCGTCGTGAGAAGTGCACAGATCAACGAGCGAGGGTCGGGCGCGTCGGCGACTGCCAGCGCACCGGTGAGCGAGTCCGACTTCTCGTCGTAGATGTTGTAGAAGTTGGACATCGCAGTCGGTGCAGTGTGCAGAATCTGCGCGAGCGTGTCCTCCTTGTCGACCAGGAGGGTGGTCAAGGTATTCAGCTTGGAGACATCGTTGTTCAACAACTCACGATTGTCGTTGACGAACGACGTGACCTCGGCGAATGTGGTGGACATGCTCGACAGCGTCGCATCGAGTTCGGTGCGATTGTCGTTCAGGAAACCGGACAGACCCGCAAGTTCGCTACTGAACCCGACGATCCGATCGTCGTTCGCGGCGAGAGCGGAAGTCACTGATTGCAAATTCTGCACGGTCGCGAACAGATCGGGACTGCCTGAATCGAGCGTGTGGACGGCCTCGGAGAGCGTGACCAGTGAATCGTGCAACGTCTGGCCGTTTCCTGCCAGGGTGTCCGCGGTCGTGCTGACGAAATCTGTCAGAGCACCGTCGGGATTCTCGGGAGTCCGTCCGACGTCGCGAGCGAGCGTCACGACCTGTTTCTTGATCTCGTCGAACTCGACCGGGGAGGCGGTCCTCTCCAGATCGATGATGTCGCCGTCTTGCAGCGTCGGCCCACCTGAATACACCGGTGCCAGTTGGACGTAACGACCTGTGACAAGCGTCGGCGCAACGATGACGGCGCCCGCATCCACCGGGACCGGATTGTCGTTGTCGTATGACATGTCGACACGTACGCGATCGCCTTCGGGCGTGATCTCGTCGATCGAACCGACCTCGACCCCGAGAATCATCACACGGTCACCCACATACAAGCCGGCCGTGTTGGTGAAGTATGCAGACACGTGGTTGGTACCGACACGCTGTGCAACAGCACCGGTCGTCAGTACGACGACAGCCGCCAGAGCCGCAGCGACAACCAGTAGATACGGGCGCGGCCGGGGAAGGGACAATCCAACCCGCTTCATCGTGGACCTCCGAGGCTGCCGGGGAGTTGACCGGCAAGATTGGCGGGAAGAATGTTGTGGAGCAGAACGCCGAAGAACGGTCCACTTCCGACCACGTCGTTGATCTGTGTCGCATAGCGCTGCAATCCGGTCAAAGAAGCGTCGATGTTCGCGGAGTTGTCGTTCAATGTCTGTACGAGTTGGTCGAGTTGCGCCAGCGTCGGTCCGAGCGTGCCTCGATTCTCCTGCGCCAGAGCAGTCAATTCGTCTGCGATGGCGCGGGATCGAACAAGAATCCGATGGATGTTCGACGATCTGTCGTTGAGCATCGCGAACAGTCCGCGGCCTTGGTCGACCAGTGTCGCGACCTGCTGATTTCGGTCGTTCAGCACGCCCGATACGTTTGCGGCGCGGTCGAGCATCTCGCGGAGTTCTGCGTCACGACTGGCAACAGTGTCCGAAAGCCTTCCGAGGCCGGACAATTGAGTCTGCAGGTCGGACGGAAGAGCCTCCTCGACGGCCGAGACCTGCTCGAGTGCGCCCGACAGGTCGACGGTATCGGTCTTCGATACCGTATCGGTCACTTCCTCGAGCGATCGTGTGATGTCGTATCCCGACGAGGTGTTCTCGACGGGGATCGTGCCGCCCCGTTCCAGATCGTCGGGCGACGTCCCCGCCGTGAGCTCGACGAATCGGTGCCCGAGGACCGTCTCGACCTTGATCGCGGCCGTGGTGTCGGCCGTGAGACGCACAGCACCGGGGTCTGCATCGAATCCGACCGACACAGTTCCGTCGTCGAGCTGGATCGAACGGACTTCGCCGACCACGACCCCTGCGACCTGAACCTCGGCACCCTCGCTCAACCCGGACGCATCGGAAAACTCTGCCTGGTAAATGTCCGTTCCACGCAGGAACGGGATCGATTCGTAGGTGAAGCCGACGACGAGAGCGAGTACGAGCACAACTGTGCCGATAATTCCGAGTCGGACCTCGTTCGTCCTCTCAGGACCGGTGGAACTCATCTACTTACACCTTTCTGCGGGCGCAGTGAACATCGGCGAGACATCACCGGGTCCACTCCCGTACTTGACTGCCAGCCCGCAGACGAAGAAGTTCACGAAATTTCCGTAACCCGAGGCCCGGCCGGTCAACCTGTAGGTCTCGGGCAGCTTGGACAGGACGAGGTCGAGCGTGTCCGTCTGCGCGTTGAGCCTGCTCGCGAGAACACCGAGCGATTCGATCTCGGGACGCAGGCGTGGTCGGTTGTCGGTCAACACGTCCGAGAAAGCCGCGGTGAGGTCGTCGATCTTGACCAGCGAGCCCGCGATGGTCTCCGAATCTCCGTTGAGCCCGCCCGCAACATCGGTCAAGCGGTCGACCAACAACTTCAGAGTGTCGCCCCGGCCGTCCACCGCCGCGAGGGTCGTGTTGAAATTCGTTATCACACTGCCGATTGCCGCATCGCGATCGGCCAAGGTATTCGTCAGCGAACCCAATTCGCTGACCAGGTTCCCGATGGCGGACTCCTGACCGTTCAGAACCTCCACCAGCGAGCTGGACAGCCTGTTGGTCTGGTCTGGATCGAGCCCTTGCAGCAGCGGCCGGAATCCATTGACGACCTGATCGAGATCCAACGCCGGGGTGGTCCGGTCGAGAGGGATGGGTTCGGTGAGCGGACTCGGATCCGGTCTTCCCCGAGCCAAATCGAGGTAGCGATCACCGATCAAGTTCTTGTACTTGACCGAAGCCTCGGTGCCCGCACCGAGGGCGTGGTCGGTATCGACGTCGAACGACACCAATGCTGTTCCGTCGGAGAGCAATTCAACATCGGAGACCTTGCCGCTGGGCACGCCTCCGATTCGGACGTCCTCACCGTTGCCCAATCCCGATGCATTGCTGAACACCGCCTGATACGAATGGGTGCTTCCGAATCGGAGGTTCCCGACGACTGCTGCCACTCCCAGTCCGGTCACCGACGTGATCACCACGAATGCGACCAACTTGATTCCGGCACTTCTGCTGCTCATCGACCGCCTCCAGGCATGAACTGCGCGAACGGGTTACCGATCAGATCGGCAAACGTTCTCGCTTCCGAGTAGGCATGACTACCGTCGTCGAAGTCCGTGTGCGGTTGCGGTGCAGTCCAGTCGTAGCACTTGGCCGGACCGTCGGCGGCGACGATCGGTAGATCCTCGGGTGCGGTGTAGGGCGGGTCACCCATCAACAACGTCCCGAGAATGTTCAGACCCGGATTGGCGCTGCCCCCGACTGTCCGTTCGAGGTACTTGTTGGTTTGCGCAAGGCTGTCGAACAAACACGGGAAGGAAGGTGCGCGCTCGGACAACAAACCGGTCGTCGGTGCGAGAGTCTTCACCGATTGGAGCAGCGGGTTTCCGGCGGCGTCGAAGAACGCCTCGCCGCGGTTCCCGAACTCGGTGAAGCTCAACAGGAATGCCGACAATTCAGATTCCTTCTCGGTGAGGGTGTTACCGGTGGTGGTCAGGTTGCCCACGGTGTTCAACAGTTCGGGAGACGCTTGCGCGAGTATGTCGGCACTCTGCGCACCGGCTGTGAGATCGCGCTGCAGTACCGGCAGACTTCCGTTGAATCGCCCGAGGTAAGCGTCGAGTTCGACGAGCATGTCGCCCAGATCCCCGCCGCGACCGTCGAGCGAGGTGGCGAGCGCGTTCAGTGAGGCGTTGACCTTCTGCGGTTCCACAGCGCGCAGCACTTTGACCAACGAGGCCAGCAGATCGTTGACCTCGGTGGGCACCGACTGCGACTCGAGCACCGTTCCGGTCGAGATCGACCGCATGGATCTCGACTCGGGCGCGGTCAGCGAAATGAACTTGCGCCCG
Organism: Rhodococcus sp. 15-2388-1-1a; assembly: GCF_002259145.1. Lineage (NCBI taxonomy): Bacteria > Bacillati > Actinomycetota > Actinomycetes > Mycobacteriales > Nocardiaceae > Rhodococcus > Rhodococcus sp. 15-2388-1-1a. The sequence continues at coordinate 7,872 of NZ_NPFP01000034.1, forward strand.
AACAGAGTGGTGGGATCGATTGTTGCAACCACATTCTCGGGAATCGTTCGTGCGTACTCCGAGCTCAGATCGACTGAGACAACGGCACGTCCGCCTTCGACGGAAACCTCGTCGACCCGCCCCACTACGACATCACGCATCTTCACGTCCGAACCGGACTCGAGCATGAGACCCACCCTCGAGGACCACACCGTCACGCGCACAGTCGAATCCAGCGCACCTCGATACAGCGCAATCGACAGCGCGGTTGCACCGATCAGGATCAGCACTCCAGCCAGACCCAGCATCACATCGACGTTGCGCGAATGTTCACTTCGAGCGGCACTCATCAGCCCGACACCCGCACTGCCCCGGATGTCCCGCCGTACACAGCGATTCCTATCAGGAGATCGATCGCCATGATGGCGATCAAAGACGTTCGGACGGCTCGGCCGACCGCCACACCTACCCCTGCGGGACCGCCGGCGGCGTTGTAACCGTGGTAGCAGTGCACGCACATCACCACGACGGCCATCGTCAGCACTTTCACTGCTGACCACACAACGTCACTCGGTACGAGGAACACATTGAAGTAGTGATCGAAGGTGCCGCCCGCCTCACCGACCATGTACACGGTGACCAGACGCGTTGCCGCGTACCCGACGAACAACGCAACGCAGTAGAGCGGGATGACAGCTATTATGCCGGCGGCGACTCGGGTGGCCACCAAGTACGGAAGAGACGGAATCGACATGGTCTCGAGCGCATCGATCTCCTCGCTGACGCGCATCGCGCCCAGTTGGGCCGTGAAGCCTGCACCGACGGTCGCAGTCAAGGCGATACCGGCGATCACCGGGAGTGCTTCACGGGTGTTGAAGAAGGCAGAGATGAACCCCGACAGCGCGCCCAGGCCGATGTGCCCGAGCGACGTCGAACCCTGTTGCCCCACTTCGTATCCGACGGCAGTGGTCAACATCGTGACGACAACCAACGTGCCACCGATGACGGCGAGTGCGCCCGAACCCATACTGACCTCGGCGAGCAGGCGGACCGTTTCGGACCTGTAGCGCTGCACCGTTCGAGGAATTGCGGCGATGGTGCGACCGTAGAACGACAGTTGTCGTCCCATGTTCTCGAGTTCACGGATCGGTGCGCCGGCCGCCCTTGCCAGCACGGTACCCGGCCCGTCCGTGCGAGTTCCTGCAGTTGTCGCCACTGTTTTCCTGTTCGTCGTGGGGATGGTGGGTGAGGTCTCGGTCAGTGAAGCGCAATGGTGGTGATGACCGAGTTCGCGAGGAAGAGAAGAAGGAAACTGAAGACGACCGTCTGGTTGACGGCATCTCCGACGCCCTTGGGCCCACCCCGAACACCGAGCCCCAAATGACAGGCCACCAAACCGGCCAGCATTCCGAATACAGCCGCTTTGATCTCGCTGATCATGAAATCGGGTACGCCGGTGAGAATGGAGATCGAAGTGAGATACTGCCCCGGCGATGCGCCCTGCATGTACACCGTTGCGATGTATCCGCCCACCAAGCCCACTGCAGACACCAAGCCGTTGAGAAAGACGGCAATCACGATCGAAGCCAATACCCTTGGCACACAGAGCCGGTGGATCGGGTCTATGCCGAGCACCTTCATCGCGTCTATTTCTTCACGAATGGTCCGCGACCCCAGATCGGCGCAGATTGCGGTCGATCCGGCACCGGCGACCACGAGAACCGTTACCACCGGCCCGATTTCACGAATTATCGCGACGCCTGCACCTGCCCCCGACAGATCGACGGCGCCGATTTCTGCCAACAGAATGTTGATCTGATACACGAACATCATGCAGAAAGGAATCGCCATGAGTAGTGCAGGCATGATCGACACGCTTGCGATGAACCATGCCTGCTCCAAGAATTCGCGCACATGGAACGGCCGCCGAAACATTCCCCTGAGTGTGGCGATGGACGTGGCGTAGAAGCCACCCACGGCCCGAGGGGCAACCGCAAGGTTGGCTTGCCACCGAGGCTGTTTCGAGGTCGTCACCACGTTGGGCTCGACCGGGGCGACAGCAGGCATAGTCATAGAGCTATCCAGGCCTTTCGGACTCGACTCGAAGCGGACGTTCCGGCACACGACTCACAGGATTCGAGGAAGAAAATCCGATCGAATCCGCTCCGGCCAGACGCTTGCAGGACCGCCCGAAGGGGGGCCGTCCGTGTTGCACGATGCAATAGAACCACCCCCCGAAGAGGGCTACAGCCCCCCTTGGGACTGTCTTAGTACCTCTTTGGGGGCATGGCGTGCGTCACACTTCAGAGTGTTGATTCACATCACTCGAGTCTTTCGGGGGACCACCTGGTTGGCTACGTTCTGCACTGTGCCTGCTGGTCGGGCGGAACCAGAATCATCGCCCATTCTTCGTATCCGCCACACGCGTGTTCGCATCATCACTCGGATCGACGAAGATGTCGTACGAGATCGGTGGCACCCCACCGTATCGGGCAAGGTCGGTCTTGCCTGCGCTAGCGAGGACGTCGACGTCGATCAAGGTACGACCGCTCAGCTCCCCCTTGGTCTCGGGCAAGATCTCGATTGCGGCATCCGCCATGACTTCCGGTGAGCGTGAGTGCAGAACTCCGTCCTTGCCGCCGAGAAGATTCTCCACGGCAGCGGCAGCGGTAGCGATGGTGCTTCGGGGCCACAGGCAGTTGCTCGACAGCTGAGCATCCGCATACTCCGCCGCGAAACCCAGTGCAGCAAGCGTGATTTCGTATTCGGCGAGCATGCATCCCGGATGCTTGCCCAGCCACTCCCGGGTCTTGGCCAACAACACGATATTGCCGCTTCGGCTGCCAACGGCCGGCGCGATGGCGAGGCCGATTCCCCGGCTGCCGCCGGACATCACCAGAGTCCGGCCTCGAAGCTCGAATTCGTCATACTGGATCAGTTCCGCTCTGCAACAGCAGAATCGACCGACGCAAAGTTCGGACGGCGCCTGTTCAGGAATGCGTCGACGCCCTCGCGTCCTTCGGCACCGCCCGCCGCCCATCCGATCGACGCGGCCTCGGCGTCCAGGTGGTTCGAGAAGGACGCATTCACGCCCTCGTCGACGAGCATCGTCGTTGCACGAATCGCGGCACGGGGGCCACTACTGATCCCCCCGGCCAATTCTCGGACCAGATCCCGCGCCCTGCCGTCGTCGACGATGCGGCTGACTGCGCCGAGGCGATGAGCCTCGTCGGCGTCCATGGATCTCTGGGTCAGAAACAAATCGAGGGCAACCGCCCGGCCTACTGCGCGGGGCAGCGCCCAGGACAGGCCACCGTCCGGGGTGAGTCCGACCGCTCCGTATGCGGTTCGAAATTTGGTCGATGTCTCCGCGACGCAGATGTCGCCGAACATCGCGAGGCTCATCCCGGCTCCCGCGGCCCAGCCCTGCACACCGACGACGATCGGCACATGCAGAGCGCGGATCGCGCGGATCGATCGATGCAGCCGATCCGCCAGTTCGGACACGTACTCACCTGGATCCGCGGCTGCCGAAAAGGCGGAGAGGTCGCCGCCCAAACAGAAGTTCTTGCCCTCGGCCGTCAGCGCGATACATGTGGTGTTCGGATCGATCGAACCGACAGCGTCCCAGAGCTCGTCCGTGAAATCGAAGTCGATGGTGTTCCCGCCACCTGCGTTCACGAGCTCGATCTCGGTCACCGTTCCCAGCGGACCTCGATCGGGATTGATACGGACGCGATTGGTCATCGTCGAGTTCTACTTTCTACGGTTCGGCCCCGTGCCGAAAATCAGCGGTGGCAGGGCGCGGGACGGACCGAGCGGCCGACGAAGGCCCTGTGTAGTCGAGGAAACCACTGCACACTCCACCGGCCCAGTCCCCTTTCGGGCCGTCTTACTAGCCCCAAAGAGTCATATCGCCCACCACAGGTCGGCGAACGCAGTCGCGACTCGGAATTATGAGGACGCCTCGTTCGTTGAACCCCACGTATCGACCGATAAAGAGCTAGGAGAGCAACGATGTCTGCAGCCACCGAAACCGCCATCCTCGCCGGAGGATGCTTCTGGGGAGCCGAAGAGCTCGTCCGCAAGCTCCCGGGAGTGATCTCGACCCGCGTCGGCTACACCGGCGGCGAGGTCCCGAACGCGACGTACCGCAACCACGGTAATCACGCCGAGGGCCTCGAGGTCGTCTACGACCCCACCCAGACGACGTACCGCGATCTGCTGGAGTTCTTCTTCCAGATCCACGACCCCACCACCAAGAACCGTCAGGGCAACGACATCGGTGCCAGCTACCGTTCGGCGATCTTCTACCTCGACGACGAGCAGAAGCGCGTCGCCGAGGACACCATCGCCGACGTGGACGCCTCGGGTCTGTGGCCGGGCAAGGTCGTCACCGAGGTGACCCCGGCAGGAGATTTCTGGGAGGCAGAGCCCGAGCACCAGGACTACCTGCAGAAGTACCCCGAGGGATACACCTGCCACTGGGTGCGTCCGGAGTGGAAGCTGCCGCGTCGGGCAACCGCCTAGGAGCGGCTGCGCCGCACGTGAGTGGAACTTCGACCCCTGCTACGAAGTTCCACTCACAAGGACGGGTTACGCAGATCCGTCATGTCCAGAACGAATCTGTACCGAACGTCGTTGAGCGTCAACCGATTCAACGCCTCGTTCACCTGAGCGGACGGCATCGTCTCCACCTCGGCGACGATGCCGTTCTCGCCGCAGAAGTCGAGTAGATTCTGGGTGTACTTTCGTCCGCCGCTGCCCGCGGACGCCAGGCTCTTTCGTCCGATCAGCAGATCCAGCACATCGACCGTCGTCGAGCCGAGATAGCCGACCGCACACAGCGTTCCGTCGAGCGCGAGGCAGCGCAGGTACGGCGAGAGATCGTGATCGACCGGAACGCAGTCGATGATCAGGTCCAGCGTTCCTGTCCGTGATTGTATGTCTTCCGCATCGGTCGACACGACGACGTGGTGGGCTCCCAGCCTCGTCGCATCGCTGACCTTGGTTGCGCTGCTGGTGAATACGGTGACCTCGGCACCGAGAGCTCGTCCCAGCTTGACCGCCAGGTGGCCGAGTCCGCCGATTCCCGCGACGCCGAGCCTGACGCCAGGGCCGACGTTCCATCGCCGCAAGGGCTCCCACACCGTGATTCCTGCACACATCAGCGGCGCGACGCCGGCCGGATCCAGGTTCTCGGGGCGGTGGTAGACGAACTTGTCGCGCACCACGTACTCGTCGGCGTATGCACCGCGAGTGACGGATCCATCGTGCCGATCGTGACCGCCGTAGGTGAGCGTCGGGAATTCGCGACAGAAGTTCTCCTGCCCGGCTGCGCACATGTCGCACGTGCCGCACGAATCGACGATGTTTCCCACCGCAACCGCGTCGCCGACGGCGAAGTCGGTGACCCGGGTGCCGATTTGGGTCACTTCGCCGACGAACTCGTGTCCGGGTACCACCGGGAAGTCGCCCGGACTTCGCGTCGAGTGCAGATCGGTGTGGCACACCCCGCAGTAGGTCACCCGCACCGCCACGTCGTCGCCGCGCAGTTCTCTTCGCTCGAAGTTCCATCGCTCGAGTGGCGTCGTCTCGTCGACGGCTCGATAACCGGTCGTTGCTCGCATGTGCACTCTTTCTCGAAACGTAACCAACTGGTTGGAAACGTTAGCCGCTGCTCCGACGGTTTTCAACCAACCAGTTGGAAATGTAGGGTCGGCCCATGGGAGATTCGACCGCCACGCGCGCCCGACTATTGGCGGCGGCCACCGAGGAATTCGCGACACACGGGATTGCCGGCGCACGTGTGGACCGCATCGCGGCGGAAGCGAAGTCGAACAAATCCCTGATCTACAGCTACTTCGGCAACAAGGACGCCCTGTTCGACATCGCGTTCGACACACGAGTCGACACCGATATCGAGAACATCGTCTTCACCCCGGACGACCTACCGGGCTACGCGGTCAGGCTCTACGACATGTATCTCGACGACCCGACGCTGGTACGACTGCTGACGTGGGCACGTCTCGAGCGCACCCCGGCCGGGCCGCTGTTCGACCGCAGACCAGGACACGACGACGAGAAGTACGCGATGATCGCCGACGCCCAACGGACCGGACTGCTGGTGGACGACGTGGACGCCGCCGACATCTGGTCGATGCTCATCGCGCTGGCCGGGACGTGGGCTCAGGCGGCGATCATCCATACAGCCGACCGCAGCGAACCCGCTGCCGCCCACGATCGACGCCGGGCCGCCCTCGCCGCCACTGTCGGGCGGGCGTTCTGCCACTCCCCGCATCCGGCAGAGGCAGAACTACCGCGCACAGCGGTGCCGAACTTGCGACACTGATCCGGTGACCTCCGACAGAACCCCTCGGTCGATGGCCGACGTCCTTCGTTCGCCGCGTTTCTGGCTCGCGCCCATTCTGGTGGTATCGGCACTGATGTCGTTTCTCGCCGCGCTGTACCTGGGCGGCGTGCTCGATCCCAGGGGCAATCTCCACGACCTCCCCATCGCGATCGTCAACCAGGACGAGGGCGACACCCTCGCAGGCGAGCAGCGCAACATCGGCAACGACATCGTCGAGGGTCTGCTGCAGAACGTCGATTCGGAGAAGGTCGATTTCCGGGAAGTCGGTCCGGCGCAGGCACAATCACTGCTGTCGACGGCCGAGGCCTACGGCTCCATCGTCATCCCGAGCGATTTCACCAAGAGGATGGGAATCCTCGCTCAGGCGAGCGTGATTCCCGGGGACGTCGAGAAGCCGATCATCACGGTCTACACCAACCCACGTGCCGGGAGTTTCGGGATGTCGCTCGTGACCGGAGTGGCGACACCGGCATTCGAGTCGGTCAATCAGACTGTGGGACAGCAGATCACCGAGCAAGTGCGCCAGCAGCTCGGCGAAACTCAGCTCGCCGGCGCGAGCGCTCTCACCCTTGCACAACCGATCGACGTGATCGTCGCTCAATACGATCCGCTACCTGACGGCACCGGCGGAGGCCTGTCTGCGTTCTACTACGCACTCTTGCTCGTCCTCGCCGGCTTCACCGGTGCGACCATCGTCAGCGCACTCGTCGACGGCCTGCTCGGATTCACACCGACAGAGATCGGCCCCAAGTACATCCATCGCGGACCGACCCTGATCAACCGCTTCCAGACGCTGCTCGTGAAGTGGCTCGTGATGATCGTCCTCGCCATGCTGGTGTCTGCCCTCTATCTGCTGATCAGCCATCTGCTCGATATGCCGATCACCCACGCCTGGACCCTGTGGCTGTACGGCGCGTTCGCGATCACCGCGGTGGGCATCACGGCACTGGCGGTGATGTCCGCGTTCGGCACGGCAGGATTGCTGATCAATCTGATCGTGTTCATCATCCTGGCGTTGCCGTCGTCGGGCGGCACCATCCCCCTCGAAGCCAGCCCGCGGATCTTCACCTGGCTCGCGCAGTTCGAGCCGATGCACCAGATCTTCCTCGGCACCCGCTCGATCCTGTACTTCAATGCCTCACTCGACGCGGGGCTGCTGCACTCGGTGGGCATGACGTCTCTCGGACTGCTCATCGGGCTCGTGTTCGGCGTGGTGTTCACCCGCATCTACGACGGCAAAGGCCTCGACCGAAGCCTCGATTCATCGGGCGCCCACAGCTGACGCCAGTACACTCGATCCAATGCTTGCTGTGAATCCAGCCGGGAGCGTGGCACCCCGACGTGCCTTCCACGCTTACCTCGACGTCGCCATCGTCGTCCTCGTACTCGTGGGCACCAACCTCATCGCGCACTTCACCACGGTGTGGGCCAGTATCGCGACGGTCCCGATCGCCGCTGTTCTGCTGGTCGTCCTCGCGAACCGTCGCGGTCTGGGCTGGGCCGAACTGGGACTGTCGCCGAAGCAGTGGAAGACCGGATCGCTGTACGCGCTCGGAGCCGTCGGAGTCGTCCTGACCGTCGTCGCGATCGGCGCGTTGCTGCCACTCACTCGGCCCTTCTTCATGGCCGACAGGTACGCAACCGTCTCCGCCGCCATCGTCGCATCGATGATCGTCATCCCCCTCCAGACCGTCATCCCGGAAGAACTCGCGTTCCGCGGGGTGCTGCACGGCACGCTGGGTCGCATCTACGGAGCTCGGGGTGTGTTCGCTGCAGGGTCTCTGCTGTTCGGTCTGTGGCACATCGCATCCTCGCTGGGACTGACGGCGGGCAACGTGGGCCTGAGCGGATTCCTCGGTGGCGGGCTGTTCGGGCAGATCGTCGGTATCGCGCTGGCCGTGGTGGCGACCGCGGCAGCGGGCGTGGTGTTCACGTGGCTGCGCAGCCGTAGCGGAAGTTTGATCGCGCCCATCGCCCTGCACTGGTCGTTGAACGGACTCGGCGCACTCGCCGCAGCTCTCGTCTGGCATGCGTCGGTGAGCTGAACGGCATGAAGGACGAACTGCACCAGTATCTGCGTATCGCACGCGAGAACATGCTGTGGAAGCTCGACGGTCTCACCGAGTACCAGAAACGACGGCCGATGACGCCGACCGGGACAAATCTACTGGGCTTGGTGAAGCACCTTGCGATCGTCGAATACGGCTATTTCGGCGTCACGTTCGGTCGCGAGTTTCCAGCTCGTTTCGCGGAATTGGAAGCAGAGGGCATGTCCCGGCTGAATTCCGACATGTGGGCAACCGCCGAAGAATCGTCGCGTCCTGCACTGGCCAGTCGAGAAGCAGGAAGTCACGTTGCACCGAGTTCTGGTTCAGATGATTGCCGAGACCAACCGCCATGCCGGGCATGCGGACATCGTGCGCGAGCTCATCGACGATTCCGTCGGACTCCGATCGGGCAACGAAAACATGACCGACGGCGACGCAGCATGGTGGGCCGCATATCGAGCCGAGCTGGAAACAGTTGCCAGGGAAGCTGATTGACCGCATCCACTGACGTCAGGTTCCACAAACGCCTATCACACGCCACCGACAGGTACTGGATCGCGAATAGTCAATCAGGGCAATAGTTTTCGGTTGCACTATGGTTGTCAGTCGAATGTTTGTTCGATACACTTGCACCCATGACCACGGAGATCTGGCAACTGAGCGAGAGCGAACTCCTCGCCGACGCCGCCGCTGTCTCCCACCAGATCCAACTACTGGAAGCGCGGCGTATCGCCCTCGTCGCCGAGATCGACACCCGCGTGAGCCGGGAGAAGCTCGGTTTCCCCGGACCCGCCGGCTGGCTGACCTCCACCACCCTGCTCTCACCATCCAAGGCCACCAAGATCGTCGCCCTCGCCCGCGGCATGGCTGCATTTCCCGACATCGCCGACGCCGTGAACACCGGCGTCATGTCCGTCGAACACGCCGCCCTGATCCTCACCTTCGCCGAAACACCCCCGGAGAACCTCCCGGAAGAGGGTCGCGAGGCCGCACGTAAAGCTCTGATCAAGGCTGCGACCGGGCCCGACGCGCGCACCGGCCGGATCCGAGCAGCGATCACCAGACTCGAAGACAGCTTCGGCACCAAGAAACCACCCGCCGAGAACACCGACCGCAACGAACTCTTCGCCTCCACAACCCTGAACGGGCGCCTGGTACTCAAAGGAGACTTCGATGCGATCACCGGAGAAAAGCTGCTCACCGCACTCTCGCCGTTGACCGAACCCCACCCCGCGGTCGACGGCACCCAAGACCAGCGCAGCCCCGCCAAGCGCAGAGCCGACGCCTTCGGACACATCCTCGACCACTACCTCGCCTCCAGCGATCGCCCCATCGAAGGCGGTGAACGACCGCACGTCAACCTGCACATCCGGTTGCAAGACCTCACCGACCTCCACAGCCGCGGCGACGCCGACGACATCACCGACGACGAAACCTCACGCGCAGCAGCCGAATCCGACACCGTGGATCCGGTCGATATCAACACCGGACACGCGATCGACCCCGACACAGCAGACGCATCTGATACACCCTCTGCCGCGGATCGTGGCGCGTATCGCGACTTGTTCGGCGACGGCACTTCGGTCGGATGGCTGCCGTGGATGGGACCACTCTCCCGCAACACTTCCCGCCAGTTGGCCTGCGACTGTGTCCTCACCGCCATCGTCATGGACGAACACGGCAACCCGTTGAACCTCGCCCGCACCGCCCGCACCATCACCGCCAAACAACGCACAGCCCTCACCGCCCGCGATCACGGTTGCGCGTTCCCCGGCTGCGGAAAACCCGCCGCCTGGACCGAAGGACACCACATCTGGCACTGGGGCGACGGCGGCCCCACCGACATGAACAATCTGGTTCTGCTCTGCGGCTTCCACCACCGCCTCATCCACCACTCCGATTGGGAAGTGTTCATCGGCACCGACAACCACCCCTGGTTCGTACCTCCGGCAACCGTCGACCCGTACCGACAACCGAGACAATCGCACGCCCGGGCAGGCCCCCACATCGCCTGAGCCCCAGGAAAAACTCCAGCCCCGCACCGAGAACACGGTGCGGGGCTGGAAGAGGTCGGTTCAGGAACCAGAGGGAGCGACAGATGGTGCGGGAGGAGTAGCTCCATCGGCCGGAGCCGGGGGTGCAGGCGCAGTCGCACCGTCTCCCTCAGCACCCGGAGTCGGTGGTGCGGGAGGAGTAGCACCATCGGCCGGAGCGGGCGGCGTCGCACCGTCCGTCGGCGGAGCAGGCGGCGTCGCGCCGTCCTCCGGTGCGCACAGGGCACCCGGCCCACCCTTGCCCGGACCCGGTCCACCTTCTGCCGGTCCACCCTTGCCCGGACCACCCGCGGGTGGAGCAGGCGGAGTTCCGCCATCACCCGGCGCGGGCGGGGTCGCACCGTCGGCCGGGGTGGGAGCCGTCGATCCGTCACCGGAATCCGGGGCTGCCGGCACCGCTGGGACATCCGAACCGCCACCACCGTCGGTCCGCTGTCCGAGCGCGGACGACGACGCCACCGTGGACACTCCCGGCGACGCATCGGGCCCGGTGGCCGCGAATACTGCCGATGCAACCAACGCACCGACTGCGAGTCCCGCTGCCGCCGTCGCCACCATCGGCACCCGTCCCTTCCAGCGTTTCGGCTTGTTCTCCCGAGCCGTGTCGGCACCGACACTCGGGGCGGGCTCGGGGTTCGATGCGGCGGGGATCGGCTGAGTCTGATCGTTCACGTTCACTCCTCGTTCGGACTGTCTCGTTCGTTTCGGTCTGTCACCGACCCTGCCGCCGTTAGCTGAAGTCACCCTGAAGCCGGGCGCATCTTCAGGATCACTTCAGCTGGTGAGTGACAATCGAGGAATGACATACAGTTCCGCTCCCCGGGTGATGGTGGTGGAGGACTCGCTGCCCATCCGAGAAGCGCTGGTGGCCGCGTTCGAGGACGCGGGATTCACCGCCGAGTCCTTGCCCGACGGCGACGACTTCGAGACCACGATGGCCGGCTTCCGCCCCGATGTCGTGATTCTCGACATCATGCTGCCGGGCGCCAGGGACGGGTTCGCGTTGATCGACATCGTCCGCCAGAGCAGCGATGCAGGAATCATCATGGTCACCGCGAAGGACCGGCTGGAGGACCGCCTACGCGGTCTGAGCGACGGCGCAGACGACTACGTGGTCAAACCTTTTCAGCTGGACGAGGTGGTCGCGCGAGCGAGATCGGTGCTGCGTAGACGCGGCAGATCGTCGGACGCAATCCAAGTGGGCGATCTACTCGTGGACGAATCCGCAGGGGTCGTCACCCGCGCCGGCCACGTCCTCGACCTGACGGCGACCGAGCTCCGATTGGCAACCTTCCTCGTCGCGCAGCGCGGTCGCACGGTCTCGAAAACGTCCATCCTCGAATCGGTCTGGGGTTACGGCGCGTACGACGGCAATCTGGTGGAAGTGCACATCAGTGCGTTGCGTCGCAAGATGGAAGCGCACGGTCCACGGTTGATCCACACTGTCCGTGGCCTCGGTTACGCCCTGCGGGCACCGCAGTGAACCGCACGCCCACGCCCTCGTTGCGCACCCGGGTGGTCGCCACCGTCGTCGTCTTGTTCGCGGTGCTGCTCCTTGTGGTCGGAGCATCGGTGGATGTGGTTCTGGGCCAGCAGCTTCGACGCGATCTCGATGCTCGCTTGAGCGATCGTGCCGACCGAGCGGTCGAACTGGTGGACAGCGGGGTCGGTGCGCAGGACTTGGTGCAGGCCCTGCAGGGCGACGCCATCCGAGTTCGGATCACCACCGCCGACGGAACGGTCTACGGTGTGCCCGGTGGCGAGCCTCCCGCGCAGGGCGATCGGCCCGCGGCACCCAACCCTCCGTCCGGCCCGTCGAATGCGCCCACTCCCCCGGGACCACCCAATCCACCTGCCCCACCGTCGGATTCGCTGGAGATCACGGAACCCCTGCCCGACGGTTCGACGCTGTCACTGCTCGGTGACACCACCGCGATCGCCGATGTTCGCCAACAATTGCGCATTCTCATGGTGGTCGCCGGTGCCGTCACTCTGCTGCTGGCCGCTGCCGCGCTGATCTACGCGGTGAGGCGCGCATTGTCTCCGCTGGACTCGATGACGTCGGTCGCACGCCGAATCACCAACGGCGACAGGGGTCGACGGTTGCTTCCATCCAAACCGAACACCGACCTGGGACGCACAGCATCGGCCGTCGACGAGATGCTCGACGCCCTCGAGGACGCCGAGCGCAAGGAGGCTGCCGCAGCGCAGGCGGCGCGTCGAGCAGAGGAGGACATGCGCCGGTTCCTGGCCGACGCGGCACACGAACTGCGTACGCCGGTAGCCGGGATCTCGGCGCTGGCTCAGTCGTTGCAGCGCGACGCCGAGCACCGCCCCGATCGGGTCGGTAGGTGGAGCGAGCTGCTGGTCGGCGAATCCGCCAGGGCGTCGCGACTGGTGGGCGACATGCTCGATTCCGTTCGGGCAGAGAACACTTCGGAGCTGGAGCCGACCGACACAGACCTCACCGACGTGGTTCGACGCACCGTCGAGCGCTCGGCACTGCTGTCCCCACAGGTCCGGTTCGAGGTGGACGGATCGCAACCGGTGCCGGTCAGGGTGGACGTGGGTCGCGTCGAGCAGATTCTCTCGAACGTCCTCGACAACGCCGCTCGCTTCACGCCGCCCGGCGGCAGCGTCCGGGTGACGACGGGCACCGATTCGCAGGCGTTCGTCACCGTCGACGACGACGGCCCCGGGGTCGACGAGGCGGACCGTGAGCGCATCTTCGAGCGGCTCGTTCGACTGAATTCCGCGCGCGACCGTTCTTCCGGCGGCGTCGGGCTGGGATTGTCGATCGCACGCACGCTGGCGCGCGCTCACGGCGGCGAACTCGTCTGTGCCGCAGGGCCTACAGGCGCACGATTCCGACTGACACTTCCTAGCCTTAAGGGTCGTTCCGCGGGCTCCACTCCGGCGAACCACCGATAGTTATTCGACGATCAGGTCCATCAGCAGACTGTCGTGCCAGCCCTCCGGGCCCTTCTCGTACTTGCGCATGATTCCGACGGGCTCGAAACCGACTGCGCTGTAACAGGCTATGGCGACCGCGTTGTCGGCAGCGGGGTCGATCACCAATCGATGATGCCCCAGTTCGACTGTCAGGTATCGCACCAGCGTGCCCACGGCGTCCTTTCCGACGCCGCGGCCGTGCACTGCCGGGTCCAGGAAGATGTCGATCGACGCATGCCGGTACATCGGATCGGTCTCTTCGCCGTACTGGATCAATCCCACTGTTGCGCCGTTCAATTCGACGACGAGTCGATTCTCGTCGGTGTTGTCGAACGGCCAGTTCTCGTCGGCATCCTCGTCGCCCCACCGCGCATACACCTGGGGGGTGCGCAGTATTCGGCGTAGCTCCGGCACATCCTCGGCGGTGACGGGTCGCAACACGACCCGTTCACCGCGGAGGTTCATCGCGGAGCTCTACTCGGCCCGCTTGGCGGCACGGGCCGCGAGGTCCTGGGCGTCGAGCGTGTCCGCTTCTTCGAGGGTCGGTGCGCTGCCGCCCAATCGTGCCGGAACCCAGTACGCCCCCGGCTCGTGGTGGTAGTTCTCCTGCAGCTCCAGCAGCATCTTCTGCATCACTGTGCGCAGCTTCTCGGTCAGCTCGTTCGGCGGACCGACCGGCGGCAGCGGCTCGCCGACGGCGATCGAGATGGGAGTGTTGGTGCGGCCCAATCGCTTCGGGTGTCCCTTGGTCCACACGCGCTGCGCACCCCAGATGACCGTCGGGATGATCGGCACGCCTGCCTCGATGGCCATGCGCGCTGCGCCGGACTTGAATTCCTTGATCTCGAAGCTGCGGCTGATGGTCGCCTCGGGATACACGCCCACGAGCTCGCCGTTGCGCAGGCTCTCCACGGCCGACTTGTACGACTGAGCGCCTGCCCCGCGATCGACGGGGATGTGCCGTAGCGCGCGCATGATCGGGCCGGAGATCTTGTTGTCGAAGACTTCCTTCTTCGCCATGAACCGGATGTAGCGCTTCACCCGTCGCGGCGGGAGCCCCGCGTAGGTGAAGTCCATGTATCCGGTGTGGTTGACGGCGATGACGGCTCCGCCGGTGGCAGGGATGTGTTCCTCGCCCTCGACGTCGAATTTCAGGCCCTCGAACGCGAACACTGCACGAGCGATGCCGATGACTGATCGGTAGACGGGTTCCACAGTCCGTTAGCGTAGTCGGTGGACGATGCCGGAGAAAAGGTCCGGAAGATGACAGGTCCGGTCGAAAGCAACGGGGGAGAAACGAAGTGAAGAACAGTGCGGCGCCACCGCGGCGGACCCGGGTCGTCCGAACCGCGCTGCCGCTGATCGCGACGCTCGCCCTGGTCGGAGCCTGCGATTCCGCGGTCGGACTGCCGTCCGAGCAGTCCGGGGCGACGAGCAACACCACCGAGGCCACGACGTCGACTCCGACCACGGCCGCACCGACCACCACCACGCCCCCACCGATCCCGCCCGGCCCACCCGTCGGCGAGGTTCCGGGAAATCCCGACGCCGCGATGGCGCTGCGGCCGTTCGTGGGCGACCTCACCGGAGGCGGAATCGGTGTCGTCACGGCGCGGTGCTGGACGGTTCCGCCCACCGAGATCCCGACGATGTACGTCGACGCCGAGGCCATCCTCGCTGCCGTTGCCGCCCCCGGCGTCGACGGCCAGTACGCCGTCACGTGGACCGGGCCCACCGCGACGGTCAGCATCAAGCGGAGCGAGATCGCGTCCGGCTACGCGTGCCCCACCGTCTACCCCACCGGCACCGCCCCCGTGTTCGACGCGGCAGACGCCGTCTACAGCGTCGATCGCTACCTGGGACGTCTCGCCGGGATTCCCGTGAACCCCAGCGATGTGGAAGAGACCTATCCACTCGTGTGCGACGGCCGTCAGACCTGGGATGCCCTCGGCACCGGCATTCCCACTGCCCCGCCGCTGGTGCAGAATCCGAACATCCTGACCGGCATCACCTCGTTCGATCCCGACAGCGTGTTCGTCACCGGGCAGAACGGCATCTACACCCAGGTCAATGCAGACATCATCGACGCGTCCGGGGCGTACCAGAACCGTACGTTCGTGCTGGCCGTCGGCGGCGAGGGTTACTGCATCGGCGACATCGCCTGAGTAACCGGCCCGGTTACTTCAGGACGTCGGTCCCGACGAAAGGCACAAGGGCTTCCGGGACGCGGACGGTGCCGTCGGCCTGCTGGTGGTTTTCGAGGATCGCGACGATCCAGCGGGTGGTGGCGAGGGTGCCGTTGAGCGTCGCCGCGGTCTGGGGCTTGCCGTTCTCGTCGCGGTAACGCACGCCGAGGCGTCGGGCCTGGAACGTCGTGCAGTTCGAGGTCGAGGTCAGCTCCCGGTAGGCCTGCTGGGTGGGAACCCATGCCTCGCAGTCGAATTTGCGAGCGGCCGAGGAGCCGAGGTCGCCGCCTGCGGTGTCGATGACGCGGTAGGGCAACTCGACCGCGGCGAGCATCTCCTTTTCGTACTCGAGCAGCTTCAGGTGTTCGGCCGCTGCATCCTCGGGCTTGATGTAGGAGAACATCTCGATCTTGTCGAACTGATGGACTCGGATGATGCCGCGGGTGTCCTTGCCGTAACTGCCCGCTTCGCGGCGGAAGCACGACGACCATCCGGCGTACCGCTTCGGGCCGTCGGCGAGGTCGATGATCTCTCCCGAGTGATAGCCCGCGAGAGCAACTTCGGAGGTTCCGACGAGGTAGAGGTCGTCGGCTTCGAGGCGATAGATCTCGTCTGCGTGTGCGCCGAGGAACCCGGTTCCCGACATGATCTCCGGCCGCACCAGCACCGGCGGGATCATCATCGTGAAGCCGTTCTTGACGGCCTTCTGCGCGGCCAGCTGCAGCAGACCCTGCTGGAGCAGCGCGCCGTAACCGGTCATGAAGTAGAAGCGCGAGCCCGAGACCTTGGCACCGCGTTCCATGTCGATCAGGTTCAGCGACTCGCCGAGTTCGAGGTGATCCTTCGGCTCGAAATCGAACTCCGGGATCTGCCCGACGGTCTCGAGAAGAACGAAGTCGTCCTCGCCGCCTGCGGGCGTGCCGTCCTGGACGATGTTGGAAATCGCGCGATGGGCCGCGTCGAGGGCTGCGTCGGCCTCGGCTTCGGCGGCCTGGGCGGCCTTGACCTTCGCGGCAAGTTCCGATGCGCCGGCGAGTAACGCGGGGCGGTCCTCGGCGGAGGCCTTACCGACCTGCTTT
This sequence comes from Rhodococcus sp. 15-2388-1-1a, assembly GCF_002259145.1. Classification (NCBI taxonomy): domain Bacteria; kingdom Bacillati; phylum Actinomycetota; class Actinomycetes; order Mycobacteriales; family Nocardiaceae; genus Rhodococcus; species Rhodococcus sp. 15-2388-1-1a. The sequence goes on from NZ_NPFP01000034.1 coordinate 24,543, forward strand.
CCCAGCGCCTTCTGCTCGGCACGCAGCTGATCGCCGGCCAGAACCGCGGCCCGGCGGGATGCGTCGGCATCCAGAAGTGCGTCGACGAGAGCGGGGTCCTCGCCTCGGGTGCGCTGCGAGGCGCGCACTGCGTCGGGATTCTCGCGAAGGAATTTCAGGTCGATCACGAGAACGAACCTTACTTGCCGAGCAACCCCAGGTAGTCCTCGCGTCCGAACATCGTGGCGGCGTCGATCGCCGACGGGTGGCCGCCGTGTGGATCGGCTCCACCGTCGACGAGCGCGTGCACCACCTCGTCCTCACCTTTGAAGACTGCGCCCGCGAGCGGGGTCTGCCCTTTGTCGTTGGGCTTGTTCACATCGGCACCGCGCTCGACCAGCACACGCACCGCGTCTGCATGCCCGTGATAGGCAGCGAGCATGACCAGTGTGTCGCCTGATTCGTTGTGCAGATTCACCGGAACACCCGCGTCGACGTAACTCGCCAGAGCGGCCGCGTCACCGGTGCGGGCCATCGCGAACAGTCGGCCTGCGAGTTCGCTGAGGTCGTCGTCACCCGTTGGGTCGCTCATGAGGACCGAACATACTCGGGCATGATGGTGGGCGATGTCCGGATACGAAACAGACTCCCCGACGAGCGAGAAGTCTCGGCGAACACTGTCTGCAACCACAGCTCGACGTGGGCTCGCCATGGTTGCGGTCGGTGCGGTGCTGGCCGCTGGAGCGACGGTTTTCCTGTCCGACGGGTTCTCGGCACCCGAGAAGATCACGACCCATGCGACGGCCAGTGGGCCTGCGACCGATGGGCCCGTCTCGGCGTCCTCCTTCGGCGCTGCCCCTCCGGGAACATGCCTTCAGTGGACACCCACCGACGATCCGGAGACGGACCGACAGGATCTCGCCGAAGTGTCGTGCGCCGATCCCCATCGCTTCGAGGTGGCTCGCGACATCGACATGAGCGTCTATCCCGGCGTCGAGTTCGGCCCGGGCTCGCAGTATCCCGGCTCCATCCGGTTCAGTGAACTGCGCGACGAACACTGCGAGGCCGCCGTCGACGACTACGTCGGTGCCAAGTTCGATCCCAACGGACGCTTCGGCGTCGGGCTGATGTTCCCCAGTCAGGCCGGCTGGGCCAAGGGCGAGCGGACCCTGCGGTGTGGAGTGCAGATGCCGTCGAACACCGGCGCACTCGAGGAGATGACCGGCTCGATCCTCGACCAGGACCAGTCCAAGGTGTGGCCGACCGGCACATGCATCGGCATCAACCAGAACGTGCCTGCCGATCCGGTGGATTGCTCGGCTCCGCACGCGTTCGAGGTGGCGTCGGTGATCAACTTGACGCAGCAGTTCCCCGGCGGCCACCCTGCCGAGGGCGATCAGGACGCGTATCTGGAAGGCACCTGCACCGACGCCGTCAACGGCTATCTCGGCTCGGACACCGCACTGCGAGACAAGACGCTCACCCTCTTCTGGGACACCATCGACGTCGCGAGCTGGCTCGCCGGTAGTCGCCAGGTGACGTGCTCGGTGGGTAAGGAACTCGACTCCGGCGGCTTCGCGACCATCGTCGGTACCGCCAAGGGCGACATCCTCATCAACGGTGAAGCTCCCGTCCCGCCGCCCTCCGCACCCGACGGCCGCGCACTGCCGACACCGCTGCCCGGTGCCGCACCGATCACCACCGGAGGGTGACATTCCCACGCACATGACCCGCGTCGACTTCGAGGAAGCGGTGTCCGACGCTCTCGACACCCTGCCGCGTGAGCTCACCGACTTCATGGACAACGTGGTCGTTCTCGTCGACGAGGAACACCCGACCGAGGACATCCTCGGGCTGTACGAGGGCATCGCGCTGACCGAACGCTACGAATACAGCGGGCACCTACCTGACGTCATCACCATCTACCGCAAACCGATCCTCGAGATGGTCGACGACGAGAACGAGGCGCGACGGGAAATTGCAATCACCGTCGCCCACGAAATCGGGCATCACTTCGGCATCGACGACGAACGACTGCATCAACTCGGATTCGGCTGACAGCACTCGCTCATCGCCCACCCGCTCACTCCGACCACACACCCCCGGACGCGTGAATGGACCATTGCACCGCCAAGACGTGTGCAATGGTCCATTGACGCGGCGCTGGGGTTACGCCGCAACAGCCTCACGGCGGACAGGGCGCACTGCGCGATCGGTGAGGAACGCGAACGCCAATCCCAGCGCGAGCCACAACGTGGCTTGGGTCGCCAGCGACGACAGGCGGAATTCCCACAGCAGGGTTGCCGGGAAGTCCGCGCCGACCTCGTTGACGGTGGGCAACAGTGCATAACCGATGCCGACGATCACCAAGAACGCCAGCAACGGCGCGCCGACCCGCATCGCCACCGAAGTCTGCGACGCCACCGCCTTCGCCACGTAGATCCCGACCGCGACGGCCAACAGCCCGAGAATCACCGTCGCCAACCACAGCCAGGTGCGCTGGGTGATGGTCTCGGGATCTCCGACGGCCGGCGGGTTCGCCGGGTACTTGAAGAACGGGACTGCTTCGATGGCCACCCATCCGGCACCGGCCCCGACGAGCGCGAGGACCGAACCGGGCAGGGCGGTGAAGCGTCGCCCGTAGTGCAGTGCCGAGGCGAAGATCGCGCCGAGTGCCAGGCCGGCGAGTCCGGTGGCCAGGAACAGTCCGACGCGTTGTCCGTCCCGACTGACCAGTGCTTCCTCGTCGCCGTGGGAATGCGCCGCCGGGGCGGCATCGGTGTCGGTGTGATGGGTGTCGGTGCCGGCTGCTTCCTCGATGGCGATGGCCGAGTCGATGTGCGGTTCACCGACGACGTAGGCGACTGCTCCGGCGAGCAGGCCCGCGAGGAGTCCGGCGAGCAGACCTCGGAGCAGGAGTTGGACGAATGTGCCCTGCAGCGTCGGGCCGTGGGTATCGGTCAGTGGCATGGCAGGCCCAGCAGGTGGCGGCCGTCGTGCATCAACTCGTGCATGTACATGCCACTGCGGGAGATCGCGCCCTGATCGAAACCGACGAGGTAGAGCACGACGAAGGCGAGCAGGATCGTTGCGGCGACGATGACGGCGAGCGCAGCCGACTCCGTCGCATTACTGGGGGAATGAGTGATTGCCATGGTTGTCCTCCTGGGATATGCGTCCCGTAGTCCCCGCTCGAAACGGGGACGGCCATGCGATGAACGAGTTTTCTGACTCTCGAATTCGGACATATGCCCGACGTCGATCACAGTGGCGCAACCGCTCCGGATTTTCACCGGATTACCTGCGTACATCGCGTATTACCAGCGAACTGTGGCATCGCTCTGGACTCTGTGTCAATCGCTGTCTCGGCGGACTTCGGCTCGATGCCAGAATGGTCGGGTGACTGCGCCCGTGACCCGACTGATCTTGGTCGCTCACGCGAGAACCGAGGCGATGCGCACCGGCCGGTTTCCCGGCGACGAACCACTCGACGACGCGGGGCTGCGCGATCTCGCCGCGGTGACCGATCCACCCCGCGTAGACCGCGTCCTGTCCGGACCGGAAATCCGGTCGACCTCCACTGCCCGCATCTTCGGCTCGGACGTCTCGATCGAACCCGCGTTGGCCGACATCGACTACGGCCGGTGGTCCGGCCTCGAGATGACCGATCTGCCCGACGCCGACGCGATGGCCTGGCTGGGTGATCCGGCGTTCGTTCCACCGGGTGGCGAATCCCTCGATGCGTTGTTCTCTCGCGTCGGGACGTGGCTGAGTGCTGTCGGATCCACGCCCGGCCGCACGCTGGCGGTGACCTCTCCTGCCGTCGTCCGAGCCGTGGTGGTGTCGGTGTTGGCGGCTCCGGTGTCCTCGTTCTGGCGTATCGACGTCTCCCCGCTCACGCGTACGGCAGTCAGCCGTCGAGGCGGCAGGTGGACTGTCGGCTCGGTGGCCCAGAAGTTCGTCTGAATTTTTTCTCGCGCAGAGGGAACCGAACCGAACACGGCGGCGTCCTACCTACCGACAGCGCAAAGTTCTTCGATCAAGGAGCCTCGCTCATGACCGTCATCAAGGTGGATCCGGTGGCACTGCAGCTCGCTGCCTCCGAACTCGATGCGGTCGCCGCTCGATTGCAGGCGGCTGTCACTGCGACGGCAATCCCCGTGCGGCCACTGCCACCCGGTACCGACGAGGTGTCGCTGCTGACCGAACGATTCTTCGGCACCGCAGCCGAGACCTTCGGACCTGCTGCAGCGCAGGGCATTTCGGAGTTGCACCGGGCGGCCGAGGAACTGCGGAAACAGGCCGCGGATTACGTGGCCACCGACGACGACACAGCCGGGGGGCTGCCCGGTCTACCCGGCATCTGACGCACCGAACTCGACCGCAGCAAGAATCTCGACACAACGCTCGAACATCATGGGGGCTAGAGGATGACGCTCGGAGTGACAGGTGTGGTGTGGCTGCCACGCACGGCGACAGGAAACTCGACGCGATTGCTCGGGCCCGGACCGGTGCCGTTGCACGTCGCCGGTGGCGCGTGGGGTTCGCTCGCCGCGGCATTCACCGAGGCATCGGCGAGTATCGCCGCCGTCACCGCGGCTCTGACCGCAGGCTGGGAGGGCGAGTCGGCTCTGCTCGCTCAGGCTGCGCTCGGCCGTTTCGCGACCTGGACCGCCGCCACGGCAGTCAAGGCGGCGTCGCTCTCGGTCGAGGCCCCGGCCGCAGGCACCTCGTACGGTGTCGCGTTGGCGACCATGCCCTCGCTCGTCGAAATCGGAGCCGTGCAGGCCGCCAAGGTCACCGCCGCCTCGACCGGTGGCGTGATGAACGGCAGCTACGAGGCAGCCGAGGTGGCCGACCGACTGCTCGACATCCGCGCCGCGATGGTGATGGAGGGCTTCGAGCTGGTCTCCTCGCACCGCATCGTCAAGACCACGTTCGATCAGCCGCCGGCCATCGTCTCCGATTCCGGGAACGGGCTCGGCAGATTCGCGAACGGCGCGCTGATGACGTCTCCGGTTCAGGCCGCGATCGGCGGCTTGATGGCCGCAACCCAGAACCCCGGTGTGGCCGCGGCAGCAGGTCAGCTCGGTAGTGCTGCCACCTCCATCGCCGGTACCGGCGTGTCGACCGTGGCCACCGCCGCGTCCAACATCGGGTCGGGTGCACTGTCCGGCGGATCAGGAGCAAGCGGCGGTCACGGTGTTGCATCCGGTGGTTCGGCCTCTCCTGCAGTCGGCCCGGCGTCCACACGTCCGGTGTCGTTCGGCGGAGGGGCGGGTGGAGCAGGCGGGCTCGGCGGTGGCGTCGGAATACCCGGTTCCGCATTGGGTCCCACAGGTGGTGGCTCGATGCCGGCCGGTGCAGCCCAGAGCGGTCCGACCGCATTCGGCCCACCAGCCTCGGCCGATGGCGGCCTCGCTCAGCGCGGAACGGGCGCAGCCGGCGCTCCGGCCTCCGGCACGCGCGGGCAGGCCGAGGACGACGAACACGAGACCCCGGACTACCTCAAGCAGTTCGAGCACTTCGCGGACGGCCGCACCGTCGCGCCGTCCGTCATCGGTGCGGATCCGACCCTGCCCCACGCCACCCTGCCCCACACCAGCGGGAACGGCCGTTGATCGACTTGGGAACCGTGCCGGTGGGCCACACATTGCCGATCGCCTCACTCGGTGTGGACGAGATGGACTTCCTGGTCGACGAGCTGTCGATCGCCGAGCTACCCGTCGTCCTGAACGTGTTCCCGCGCTTCGACGACGTTGCTGCACGGGATTCCGCGCTCGAACGTGGCCGTTGCGCCCTCGACTCGGCCGGGCTGTTGGCCTCCGGCCTCGTCCACGAGGATCTTCGGCAGTGGATACGAGTTCTCGAACAACCTCGCTGGTACGTCTCGGCCCGCGTGTTCGACGTCGAGAGCGCCGAGCCCGTTCCGACCACTCGGATCTGCGTGGCATCCGACGATCGAACAACGGTGTCGGCGGTGCGGCGGGACGACGTGGTCACCATCCGCACCGTTCACGGTGATCCGGCCCGAGACCTCGCGTCGACGATCGGCTCGGCTGCGTCGTTCGACCCGGGCAGCATCAACGCGCCGACCGATCTGCTGGCCGAAGCACTCGATGCAGCACCGACCGACGTCGGAGCAACCGCGTCTCGGCTCCGCGGTATCGGCATAGCGGACGACCGCGCCGCGGCCCTGGCGTCGGCGATGGCCACCTGCACCGGCAGAACCGAGATCACTGCCGTCGCCCGCAGACACGGCACCCGCCACGTCGCCGGGAGACCCGTTGCTCTGTTGGACACCAGAGCCGGACGCATCGTCGCCACCTCCACCCTCGCCGCCGACGGCACGTCGTGGAGCTCACTGACCGGCGCAACGGATCGCAGAGTGATCGGCGCCCTGACCGAGCTGATCGCATCGGCCGGTGAGCATCTCCGCTAGCTGATCGGGTTGTCCGCCTTGTCGCTGCCCTTGCCCTCGAACGGGGGCAGGAACGTGCCCCATCTGGCGCAGGACCATCCTCCGTCGGGCAGCGGCAGCAGCTCGACGGTGTGAGTGTTGTCGAGGTGGTTGTCGGCCGCGAACGTGCCCTCGACGCCCGCCAGCACCGCCGCGACCAGTCGGATTGCGGCACCGTGGCTGACGACGACGACGTCACCTGCCGTGTCGTCACTCAGGTACTGCGCACGGAGAGTGTCGAGCACCGGGACGTACCGCTGCAGGACCGAATGTCCGCTGTCGCCTCCGGGCACGGTCGCCGCCAGATCTCCGGCATGCCAGCGACTGAAGATCTCGGTGAATTCGCGGTGCGCATCCGCATCGTCGCGGTCCTCCAGATCGCCTGCGAAGGTCTCCTGGATTCCCTCGGTCACCACGAGGGGAACACCGGTCGCGCGCTCGATGTAGCCGGCAGTCTGCTTGGCACGCAACGCAACCGAGGACACCAGCACTGCGGGTGGGCGTCCGATCCAGGTCTGCGCATACGCGTCGGCCTGCTGGTGCCCCAGCTCGGTGAGCTCGGCTCCCGGCGGTGAGGTGTCCAGTATCTTGGCGACGTTGGCTGTCGTCTGACCGTGCCGGACCAGAATCAGCTTGCCCATCACAGATCACCGCGTCCGGCACGAATGTCTGCGACCCACTGCACGTGTTCGTCGATCGGCGGCGGTACCGATCCGCCCGATCCTGTTGCAGTGGGCCAGGATCCGAGGAACCGGAGGGGCATCTTGCGGTGGAATGCGGCCAACATCTCCGCGACGAGTGGGTCGTCGATGTGCCCGGCACAGTCGATGAAGAACCTGTACGTTCCGAATCGTGAACGGGTGGGCCGTGATTCGATGAAGGTCAGGTCGATGTTGCGAATTCCGAACTCGGCCAACGCTGCCGGCAGCGTGCCCGGGTCGTTCGGCGGCTCGAGCACCACCGACGTGCGGTCGGCGCCGGTGCGCGCAGGCACCGATTGCGGCGCGGTCACCAGCACGAAGCGAGTCCGCGCGCCCTCCACGTCGATGATCCCGTCGGCCAACTGCGGCAACTTCAGGCGCTCACCGGCGAGCCGCGTCGACACCGCAGCATCGACCATTCCGGCCGCAACATCCTCTGCTGCACCGGCATTGGACGACGCCGATTGCACCACGGCGTCGGGCATGGCGGTCTGCAGCCACTGGCGCACCTGATTGAGTGCGATCGGATAGGCGCTGATCGTGCGGGCCGAGTCGAGAGTGACACCGGGACCGCCGAGGATGGTGAAGGCCACCTCGATCTCGGTCTCGGCGACGATCTGCAACCGCCGGCCCTCCGACAGCGCGTCGAGCGTCGGTGGAACCGCTCCCTCGATGGAGCTTTCGATGGGGACCACGGCCGCGTCGGCCGCACCCGATCGCACGGCCTCGAGCGCTGCAGGCGGGTTCGACGCCGAGACCCGCTCGACCGCCCCGTCCAGACCGACCGCGCCGAAGGTTCCGAGCTTTTCGAACTGCGCCAGCGCCATCTCCGTGAACGTTCCCGATGGTCCGAAGTAAGCGATGCGAGGCACGCCTCGAGGTTACGTTGTCGACGTCTCCGAAGCGATCAAACCGACGTCGACGAGCCGGGCGCGAGCCCGGGCGGCGTCGACGATCTCGATTCCGAGCAGCACCTCGCGCACCGCCTCGGCGGCCTCGGGGATGAGTGCCCGCAGTGCGGCGACGTTCGGAGCAGCAAGGGCCGCGGCGATGTCGTCCCCGCGGAGCGACGCCACCGTCGCCGCAAGGATCGCGAGCACCTCGTCGCCGGAGTCGGCGCGGGCGACGAAGCCCACATCGGCGTGCGAGACCACGGCGAGCACGTCGGCGATGCGACGCGGGGTGTCGGCGACGCTGATGCCCGGAGTCCGGTGGGCAAGGACGACGGTCTCCGCAGTCTCGGCCACGTCGATCGCGTCGAACATCGGGAAGACGACCAGCGGCGAGGGCAACCGCAGCGCGAGTGCGTCGGCGAGGTGCTCGGCAGGCGCGTCGACGTCGAACCGGACGGCCTCGTACCCGCCGGTCGGACCTGCCCGGAGCTCGTCGGGGTCGATGTCGAGATGCACCACGATGCGTCCGTGGTCGTCCGAGTCGGACAGTGCGAGCAGGGTCGACGCCCGGACGACGGGCGGTCCGTACTCGGCTCCACGCGGGGCTGCGGCCAGCGCGTGGGCGTCGGCGCATATCGGCTGCAGCAGTCCGTGGACGAGCGCGTTCGGGTCGGGTCGGTGTGGCACACCGAGGGTCAGCGGAATCGGCACGCCTACACGGTAGACCCGGGTCTGAGTCGTTCCGCGGGCTCCACTCCCGTGGTCCGGGTCCTTCCGCAGGCTCCCCTCCTGTGGCCCGGGTCGTTCCGCAGGCTCCACTCCCGTGCACGGCCTTGCGATCCTCGCCACACCGCGCTAACTTAGGTTTGCCTCACCTACTCGCCTGACCGATCGCATCGGAGGAGCTCATGCTCGGCGCAACCACAACCACCGGACCGACCACTGCCGAACGCGTACGCAGTGCCTGCATGCGCGCCGAGGGCGCAGCCCTGGCCATCGACGGCAGCGACCCGGTGATCACGTCCCTGCACCACCTGCGACCCAACGGGGAGATGATCCTCGCCGTCCCCACCGACTCCCTCGACCGTGCGGTGACCTGGCAGTCCTCCCGTGCCGGAACGCCCGCCGTCCTCGAACTCACCGATCACGCACCGCTCGCCCTGCGGGAGCCGGTGCGGTCGTTGGTGTGGCTTCGCGGCGATCTACGCCCGGTCCCGGACTCGCTGATGCGACCCATGGCCGGAGCGGTGGCCGCCGAACATCCGCATCCCGCTCTCCTCGACGTCGGCCACACCACCTCGCTGATGCGGCTGATCGTCACCTCCGCCGTGGTCGCCGACAGCACCGGAGCCGAGCCGGTCGACGTCGACACGCTGCTGGCAGCCGAACCCGATCCCTTCTGGGAGATGGAGACCAGCTGGCTCGAGCACCTCGACTCCGACCACCCGGACCTGCTCACCCAATTGGCCCGACGCCTCCCGCCGTCGCTGCGGCAGGGCCGAATCCGGCCGCTCGGCATCGATCGCTACGGCATTCGGCTGCGGATCGAAGGCGAAGGCGGCGACAACGACGTCCGGCTCGGGTTCGCCGAGCCCGTCGAGGACGTCCTCTCGCTCAGTCGCGCGTTGCGCGTTCTCGCCGGCTGCCCCTTTCTGAACGGACTACGCGCCCGGGGCTGACACCCCATCCGACGAAACAGGGCAGACTCGTGCGGTGATCGACTTCAAGAGCTGGTTGACGCCACCGCCGCCCGCGAGCACGGCTCCCCCGCCCGACGCCCGCGAACGCACCACCATCAAGGTCGAGATCGCGATCGTGCTGCTGGTGACGTTCGGCCTGAGCGGTATGAGCAGCATCCTCTCGCTCGTCGAGGACGCGCTGCAGACCGCTGCCCTGTCCGATCAGACCGTGGCACTGAACTCGTCGCGGTCGAGTTTCAGCCTGATCGACCTACTGTTCCAGCTGCTGAGCATCCTGCGTCTGTGCGCCTGGGGCGCGCTGGGGTTGTACCTGCTGTGGCGAGCCGACCTGGCACCCCGAGCGATCGGGCTGGCCCGGCCGCGGCTGAAGATCGATCTCGGTCACGGCGTCGGACTGGCCGCACTGATCGGTGTGCCCGGCCTCGCGCTGTACCTGGTGGGTAACGCCCTCGGTTTCAATCTGAACGTCGTTCCCAGCGCCCTCGACGACCACTGGTGGCGCGTCCCGGCACTGATTCTGTACGCGCTGGCCAACTCCGGTGCCGAGGAGATCATCGTCGTGGCGTACCTGATCTCTCGCCTGCGCAGGCTCGGCCTGAGCGAGAACGCATCCCTGCTGTGCTCGTCGCTGCTGCGCGGCAGCTATCACTTCTATCAGGGCGTCGGCGGTGGAGTGGGGAACTTCCTCATGGGTCTGGTGTTCGGCCGCTACTGGCAGCGCACCGGCAGACTGTGGCCACTGCTGATCGCGCACGCTCTGATCGACATCGTCGCCTTCGTCGGCTACGCCCTCCTGCGCGAACATCTGTCGTGGCTCCCATGAATCGGGAGTCGAGGAACCCGGTCGTTCGTGCGGCGGTAGGTACAGTCGATTCGTGAACGACGACGATCGCCACGGACGGCACGGCGCGCCAGACCGGCGAACGCCGCCTCCCGGTCGAACGCCGCCACCGGACCGCACCCCACCGAACCGCACGCCACCGGACCGATCGATGCCCAGCCGGCACGGTCGTCCCGATCCCGCGCCCCGGCCCGGCCCCGCGCCCCAACCCGGTCGCGCTGCAGG
>NZ_NPFP01000025.1:0-35079 GCF_002259145.1 Rhodococcus sp. 15-2388-1-1a
ACGTGCGGCATCGCGACCCTCTTCCGGCAGGTTCTCCGGGGGTGTTTCGGCGAAGGTGAGGATCAGGGCGGCGTGATCGACGGACATCACGCCGGTGTTCACGGCGTCGGCGATGTCGGGAAACGCAGCCATACCGCGGGCGAGGGCGACGATCTTGGTGGCCTTGGACGGCGAGAGAAGGGTGGTGGAGGTCAGCCAGCCTGCGGGTCCGGGGAAGCCGAGCTTCTCCCGCGAGACGCGGGTGTCGATTTCGGCGACGAGGGCGATCCGCCGCGCTTCCAGTAGTTGGATCTGGTGGGAGACCGCGGCAGATTCGGCGAGGAGTTCGCTCTCGCTCAGTTGCCAAATCTCCGCGGTCATGCGAGCAAGTGTATCGAACGCGCGTTCGATTGGCAACCATCGTTGAACCGAAAACTATTGCCCTGCTTCACTATTCGCGATGGCACGTTTGTCGGTGGCGTGTGGTAGCGCAGACGAACCGACTACAGGTGTGCCCCGGTACAGCGGATCTTGCCGTCGCGGCCCCGGCGTCAGCCGATGGTCCCCAGCGACGCCAGGGTTTTGACAACGGCCCGCGCAGCTTCGGCACCCTTGGTTTCGAGGTGGGCGGTGAAGAACGCCGTGTGGTCGGCGTGCTCGTGGAAGTGATGGGGAGTGAGCACCACCGAGAACGCCGGCACATCGGTGTCCAGTTGCACCCGCATGAGGCCGTCGATGACCGCCGTTTCTACGAAGTCGTGTCGATAGATTCCTCCGTCGACGACCAGCGCGGCGGCGACGATCGCCGAGTACTTCCCGGTCTTCGCCAACCGCTGGGCGTGCAGCGGGATCTCGAATGCCCCCGGCACCTCGAAGACGTCGATACGAGTATCGCCCTGGCCCAGCCGCTCGAGTTCGGCCGCGAATCCCACTCGCGCTCGGTCGACGATGTCCAGGTGCCAGCTGGCGTGGACGAAGGCAATGGATCCGGCGAGTGGAGTCGTCATGGGTGCGATGCTAGCGGTACCGCTCGTCGAGCAAGTCGAGTGTCGCGCCATCGAATTCGCCGCCGAAATACTTCTGCAACACTTCACCGAAAACGGACTGGCCCTTGGTAGCTTCGGCGAAAAGCGTCATGGACGAATGCAGTTTCAGATTGTCGGGGTAACCGAAGATCTCGTCTACCGTTCGACCCTCGATTCCGACGGTCAGCCGGGCCGCCTTCTTCAGACGCGGACCCAGCACCTCGTGGGACAGATACAGTTCCGCCTCCGTCAGGTCGGCGATACCGAAGTGCTGAGCAGTCGCACTCCGTCCCAACCCCGCCAACTGCGGGAACACGAACCACATCCAGTGGGTGTGCTTCCTCCCTGCCTTCAACTCCTTCGTCACTGCACTCCACACGGGATCCTGGGCGTCGACGAAGCGTTGCAGGTCGTATTCGGTCATGCCACTCAACCTAGGCACCGATTCGGTTCGCCTCGACAGCAATCTTTCAGCTAATATCTAGACCTGGACGGTGTCGAATTCGCAGACGATGCCGGCTGCCGGATGCGAGGCCACCCCCCGCAAAGCACGACAGGCCTCGCATCCGGATTCGACCGCATCACGTCGCCTCTGCGATCCAGACTCGTCCAGCTCATGAGACAGAGGGGTAGTCGAGATGTATTCGGTGTTGATATTCGCGATCGTGGCTGCGCTTGCATTGATGGCGCTGTCGCTGGTCACGTTGATCGTCGGCGAATCGATCCGAATGATTCGGCACATCGCTCAGGACCGGCCAAGCGCCACCCAACGCGGATTTCGACCGTGAACAGCAGAGCGGGTTTATCGAAGCCGCCGGACGGTTACCATTTGGTTACTGAAATGTCGGCTACCGCCGCGGGACAAGTTGGGTTCACATGATCAGAGGGAAGACAAAGGTGCCGGTCGAAGACGGATCGTTCGCGGCCAGGTTGAACAAGCTGTTCGACACGGTCCATCCACCGGGACGTCGGCCTCACACCAATGCCGAGGTCGCACAGGGGCTGGCCGACGCGGGCCATCGCATCTCCAAACCGTATATTTCGCAGCTTCGATCCGGACACAGGACCAACCCGTCGGAGGAGACCGTGACAGCGTTGGCGCGGTTCTTCAAGGTACGGGCGGATTATTTCTACGACCCGGTCTATCAGGATGCGGTCGATCGCGATCTCGAAATGCTCGCGCAATTGCGGAATCAGGGCCTGCGGCGACTGTCGGCACGCGCATTCGACCTGTCCGACGAATCGCAGAGCCTGCTGACCTCGATGGCCGAAAAGCTACGCGCAAGCGAAGGATTGCCCGCGGTGCCACCGGACAGCACCCCGTAGCACTCGCTGCCTGGCCGGCCCCGTCCGCTACCGAGCAGTCGTGTCGGTAGCGGAGTCCGGTGATGTCGCGTCGTCGAGCGCGGCGGTGGACGTCGATCGATGCGCCCGGGCGATCAAGGCAACCCACTGCGGAGGGGACCAGTCGGGTGGGGGCACGATCCAGTGGGCACCGAGGATGGGGTGGGCGAGAGGGTCGTGGACCGTCCGAGCTATCCGTGCTGCGCGATCCACCGGATCGGTAGGCGCGGCGACTCCGTCGTCGAACTGTCCGGCACCCACCTGCAAGTACAGCCCGTCCATGACGTCCGACACGTGATCGGACGCTTGCAGCACAGTGGGTGCCCGCGATCGGTCGGAGTCGCGAAGTTCGGGGAATCGGCGGAGCAGGGCGTGGTGTAGATCTTTGATGCGGTAGAGCAGGATCCGGGCGCGTATCCATGTCTCGATCAACACCGACACTGCACCGATCGACATGATCAACGCACCCACTGTGAGCACCCCGCGGTTGGGTTCCGCACCGAGAATCACTGCGATGGCGATCGACAGCGGCGCCACAGCACCGAGACAATAAAGGGCAACCGCACGCCCGATCGGCGTGCGGGCGATCACCCGAACCCCGGCCGCGATCACGGCGGCGAACGCCGGCAGAACCGCGCACCAGCCGGCCACCGGGTTCCAGAGCGAGCCCGCCATCGCACCGGCTGTGGACACCGCGATGACGACGGCACACGTTCGGTACCACCGCCGCAGAAGTGTCGGCCATGCTCTGATGGCGATCACCATCGACGCTCCGGCCGCGCCGGCCCAGCACATCGCCAACGCTGCGGCCGCATTGTCGCGGCCGAGCGTGGCGGCGACGTCGTCGATGGCCACCGTCTGGGCCGCCGCTGTGCACACCATGGCCAGGACCATGCAGATCCGAACCGTGGTGGCAGGTCGCACGACCATTCGGCCCACTCGTGCACCGGCCGCAAGCCAGACCACCAGTGCTGCAATCCACGCCATGTCAGCCCAACGCCTGGTCGAAAGAGACGATCGATCGAGCTGCGCCTCGGGTGTTCGCACGACGCAATCGCTGCAGCAGCTGCCCGGCGAAGGCCTCCGCTTCCCATTCGTCGTCGTTGTCGGCACCGTCCACCACGGCCGATTGCAACGTGCGTTCGCTCAGCAAGTACGCCAGCAGCTCATCGCTGACGGCGCGCAGGGAACTCTCGATGGGTATGCCGTCGTGTCGAAAGACGATGTGGCCCAGTTCGTGGGCGAGCGTGCGATCGTAATTCGGAAGGTCCGTACCTATCACGATCACGTCGCGATCGGGGTAGGCGCGGCGCTGCCCACACACCCCTGGCGGCAGGACTGAGCCCTCGATGACGATCGGCCGCCTGCGTTCGCGGGCGATCGCCTCGATCACGCCGTCGAGCGTGGACCGATCGGCATCCGCTGCAATTTCGCAGACCACGTCCACGGCCGCCGAGATCCGACGATGTGAGCGCGTCACGAGAAAATCTCCCCGCGAGCTCGATCGAGACGCACCTGCTGCGCGCGGGCTCCCCTGGCGCTGATGACACCCGCTCCGGCTCCGGCGAGCATCAGACCCACGACTCCACCTGCCACCGCGCGTGCGTCCAACAGACCGGACGACGCGGTGAGTTCGGTATCCGGATCAGGACCGTTCGCGCCGGGACCCGATGCGCCGGGACCGGAAGCGGACGACGACGGCGAGGCCGCACTGGTCGACGCCGGGCCGGCCGGTTCTGTCGACGGTGCGGTCGAGGAAGATGCCGCCGCCGTCTCCTCGTCCTCGACATCGGGTACATCGAGGCCGGCTCCTGGCGGGACACCGCCTGCACCGCCGACAGGCGGAACGGCTGCAGGCGGCCCGGCTGCAGGAGGCCCGGCTGCAGGAGGCCCGTCGACCACCCCGGACGTCGGCGTGCGTGACGGCTGCGAGCGAGTCGACGACTGTTCCGACTCCGTGGTGGGTTCGTGGGTGGGTCGTGGGCGTCTCGACGACGAGGTGCTCGACGCTGCTGTTGTGGTCGAGGTCGCCGACGTGGTGGTGGACGACGTGGTGGATTCGGTGGTCGTCGAATCATCCACCGTGGTGGTGACATCGGTGCTGGTGGGGGCGGGGTGATGACACGCGTGCAGATTTCCGATACAGATCGGATACGCCGACGAGACGCCGGCCCCGGTGCCGATCATGACGCCACCGACCGTCGCGGCTCCCGCCGCCACTGTCAGCGCCGCGACACGCCACCTGGCCCCAATGCTCATTCGCTGTCCCCGATTGTCGTTCGTTTCGAGCCGGCAGCCAGGATCGGCACGCCACTGCATCGAGTATCGGCCTCGCCGGGCAGAAGTCGAATGCTCACGACGTGCTGTAGCGCAGCAACCGCGTCCGCACCCGGGCGTCGACGTCCACTGCACCGTGCCCGGAACGCGTCAAGGCCTGGTACAAACGCGCCCGGTACTGACTTTCGCTCAAACCGAAGCAGACGAAGATCTCCGAAGCATCCGCACCGCCGTACGGCTCCCAGCGAGCCGCGAACGTGATCAAGGCTTCGTCGCGGTTGTCAGCCATCGAAGCGACCCGCATGCGTCTCCAACAGATCAGCGGGCGACGTACCGAAACGACTACCACCGAGCAGCGCGTGAGCTGTCCCGATCGTGCCGATTGCGGTCACTCCCGCCACGATCCCCAGCATCGGCTGGGCGAACATCCAACCCAACGCCGTGAATCCTGCGAGCAACACTGCCACCACACCGACGACGTAGACCGCCCGGAAGCTCGCGCTGTCGATAACAGCAAGATTTTCGGCTCTGCTCCATGCACTCATCACCATGCCCCCGTCCTTCACATTCGACTAGCGAGCAGCGTACCCAAACTGCCCGAAGTCAGCAATTTTCTAGTTATCCATCCGGGGGCAGCGGCACCGCAGCAGCGGTCTGCCGACTGGGCGAGCGGCACACGGAAACGCCCGCTTTTCATACGCGAGCCGACGTTACTTTGCCTTACTCGACTCGCCCGCTGCCGTTCACCGAGACAATCGGTATCAACGCAGTTCAGATCGCACTTTTCGAAGCGGAGGCATACCTCCGCAGCGGACCACCCGGGACGTCGGCCGTACTCACCGGACTCCCGCGCCATCGGATCCGTCACGGCCGCCGACACCGATCGAGTGGAGTTGCGAGAATCACAATTGGTAACGGGAAAATAGCTGCGGCGATGGAGCAGACGTGAAAGCCGTATCGACACCCCACGCCTCGGTGCCCGTCGTCGCTCAGCGAAGAGAGGCCCGAAAAGTGCTGGCGGCAGTCTTGCTACTGCTGATCGTATCGGCTCTCACCGGAATAGGAACGACGCTCGACTCGTTCTCGGTACCCGACGTCGAGCAGTCGTGGACGACGGTGAGCGGACTGGTCGCGTCCATCGTCTTCTCGATCGTGGGTACGGTCGCGACCAGACCTGTGCACATCGGACGCGTGCAGCTCGACTCGACCGTCGTGTGGGCTGCGTTTGCAGGCCTGTTCGGCATTGCCTTCCAGGTGCACACGGCTCTCCGCATGAGCGCAGTTGCTTCGATACTCGTTCTCGCCGTGTACATCCGAACTATGCACCGAGCCTCGATCGCACGGGTTCAGTGTTCGGTACTGGCACTGGCCGTGGCCGGTTCGCTCGCCCTCGGTGAAGCCGCGAGTTCGCCGAGCGAGGTCATCGTCGCCTTCTTCTGCGTGGTCGCGTTCACCGAAGTACTGGGGTCGGCCGGAGCAAGTCTTCGCTCGGCAGCGTTGCGCGACCCACTGACGGGGGTGTTCAACCGCACGGGTGCCGAGCACGGGTTCGCCCGTCTCACAGCGCAACTGCGCCGAAGGACAGACCGCGTCGCGATCATTGCTTTCGACATCGACAACTTCAAGGATCTCAACGACAACTACGGGCATGCAGCCGGTGACCGGGCCCTTGCAGAGCTCGCTCTCTCGTGGTCCTCACGCGCGCCGTCGCGATCGATCCTCGGACGTGTGGGCGGCGACGAGTTCGTCCTCATCACCCCGGTCTCGAACCACGCCGAGGCGAGGCAGTTGGCCGAAACCATGGTTGCCGGCCAATCGGTCTCTGCCTCTTACGGTTTGGCCGTGTCGACGCCCAAAGACAAACCGTTCGAGACTTTGCTGGCCGACGCCGATGCCGATCTGTATCGGTACAAGCGCCGACCGAACGGAGAGGTCGGGTCGCCGCGGAACTCGGCCGGACCCCACCGCCTCCCGTGCAGCGGGCCCAGTGTTCACTTCGGCCCGCAGTTGTGAATACCCAGTGGCAGCGTGCGCTCGGCGCACACCGGGGAACACACGAGATCTCGGACGTCACCGCCCGCTTGCGCGCACACGGCGTGACCGCGGATACCGTCCTTGCCGTGCTGTCCGACCCGAACCGTTTCCTGAACGCATTCGAGCACGATGGACCCGGGTGGACGCACCGGTACGGCGGGCCCGTCGGTGCCGCACTCATCGCGTCGGAACTGGCTCACTACCTCAGGAGCAGGCAGCGCGCAGCAGAGCGACTCCGGCTCGACCTCATTACCGAGATGGCTTCCAGCGTCGCTCAGCGCCCCGACCACCGATGGGCACGGCCGGGACTTCACCTCGTCGATCCGGGGACGGACCCCGACGAGATACCCCTATCGGGGTCCACCTAGGGGGCTGCTCCTCGAACCGCTGCTCGGGGCCACCGGTCAGGTGAACCCGCGCAACAGAGTGTCCACGGTCGCGTCGAGCAGATCCTCGGTCGGGACGCCGTCGAGCAGGTCGCCGGTGGCCAGCATCGCGAGTCCGTGCACGCTCGCGAAGGCGACGCGCGCGAGGATCTCGGGTGGAGCCTCGGTGATCACACCGGCCGCCATCGTCTCCTTCAACAAAGCCTCGGTGGCGGTCATACTCTCGTGCGCAACGCTTTTCAGATTCTCACTGGCGTCGGGATGATGCTTGGTGCTGTACATGACATCGAGCAACTCCGGGTGTTCGACGGCGAATCCGAGGTAGGCGCGGGCGACTCCACGGAACCGAGTCAGCAGCTCACCGGGTCCCGTTGCCGCTGCGACCATTCGGCGATTCAATTCCTCGAAACCGTGCAGCGCCAGCGCATCCAGTAGCGCCTGCTTGTCGCGGAAGTGGCGCGCCGGGGCACCGTGACTGACGCCGACATCTCTGGCCAGCTGCCGAAGCGACAACGCGTCGACCCCGCCGTGCGCGATGCTCCGTTCGGCCTCGTCGAGCAAGACCGCGCGCAGGTCACCGTGGTGGTAGCGCTGCGTTGCCATGACCTCACCCTAGGCGATGTTGGCGTTGACAACAATGCTGACACTGCCTACATTTGCTGGCATGACTTCCACAGCGCTCATCACCGGAGCAAGTTCGGGCCTCGGCGAGGAATTCGCCACCCGCTTCGCCGCACGCGGCGAGAACGTCGTCCTCGTGGCTCGACGCGCCGATCGGTTGAACACCCTGGCGCGGCGCATCGAATCCGAGCACGGCGTGACGGCCACCGTCGTAGCGATGGACCTGGGTGTCCCCGGCGTGGGCGACACCCTACGAACCACATTGGCGGACAAAGGAATCACCCCCACCACCCTCGTCAACAATGCAGGTTTCGGAACGCATGGAAGGTTCGCCGACGAGGATCCCGCGCGCGTCGCTGCCGAGATCGCACTGAACGTGAGCGCCCTGGTCGACCTGACGCACGCATTTCTGCCGAACCTCACCGGCGCACTGATCAACATCGCGAGTACCGCCGCGTACCAACCCACCCCCAACATGGCCGTCTACGGTGCGACGAAGGCATTCGTCCTCAACTTCACCGAAGCGCTGGCGTACGAGCACCGCACCTCGTCGCTGAAGATTCTCGCGCTCTCCCCCGGCCCCACGCGCACCGAGTTCTTCGATGTCGTGGGATCGGAAGATGCCGCGGTGGGTAACTACCAGACCTCCGAGCAGGTGGTCTCGACGGCTGTGCGCGCGTTGGATTCTCGCCGCACCCCCGCCAGTGTCGTGTCCGGTCTGTCCAACAAGATCAGCGCCGGCAGTGTCCGTTTGGCCCCACGCGCACTGGCCACGGTGATCAGTGGCCGTCTGCTGAAGGCGTGAACCGCTAACCGCGGGTACGACGCGAATCGATCACTCCCGTGTCGAATCCGGCCAGATGCAGTCCTCCGTGGAATCGGGCGTGTTCGATCTTCAGGCACCGATCCATGACGACGTTCAACCCCGCGGCCTCCCCGTCGCGTGCCACCTGCTCGTGCCACAGTCCGAGCTGTAGCCAGATCGTCTTCGCCTGCGCTGCAATCGCTTCGGAGAGAACGTCGGGCAAGTCGTCGTACTTGCGGAACACGTCGACCAGATCCGGCGATTCAGGCAGATCCGCGAGGGTCGGATAGACCGTGGTCCCTTCTATGTCGGTGACCGTCGGATTGACGAGAAATATCTCGTAGTTGCTCGTCGAGGACAGATACCGATTGACGAAGTAGCTTGCCCGCGAGGGGTTCTTGGACGCACCGACGATCGCGACGGTCTTCGTCTCACGCAGGATGCGTTGCCGCTGCGGCGCGGACGGGCCCTGCCAGGTGCGCTCGCTCATGACCGCGCCTTTCCTGTTGCCAGTGTCAGGGCCTGATCCAGGTCCCACAGAATGTCCTCGGCATCTTCGAGTCCGACGCTGATGCGAATCAACTCGGGACCGACACCTGCTCCGCGGAGTTGCTCATCGGTCAGTTGTCGGTGTGTGGTGCTGCCCGGGTGAATCACCAGCGTGCGCACGTCACCGATATTGGCGACGTGGCTGGCGATCTGCACGCTCTCGACGAACGTCTGCCCGGCCTCGCGGCCACCGTCGATTCCGAAAGCGAACACCGCACCAGGACCGGCAGGGAGATACTTCGCTGCTCGGTCGTGCTGCGGATGACTCTGCAGGCCTGCCCATCTCACGTAGTCGATACGTGGATCGGTTTCGAGCCACTCGGCAACGACTCGGGCATTGGCGACATGTGCGTCCATGCGCTGCGGCAGCGTCTCCACACCCTGGATCAGCGTGAATGCCGATTGCGGTGCCAGTGCGCCCCCGATGTCGCGCAACTGTTCGCTGCGCAGCTTCGTCAGAAAGCCGTACTCGCCGAAGTTTCCCCACCACGACAGCCCGCCGTAGGAGGCCACGGGTGCCGTCATCTGCGGGAATTTGCCCGAGCCCCAATCGAACCGCCCGGATTCCACCACCACTCCCCCGAGCGTCGATCCGTGACCACCGAGGAACTTGGTGGCCGAGTGGATCACGATGTCGGCGCCGAACTCGATGGGCCGGCTCAGCCACGGCGTCGCCATCGTCGCGTCGATCACCAGCGGGATTCCGTGATCGTGGGCCACGGCGGCAAGGCCCTCGAGGTCGGCGATCTCGCCCGACGGATTGCCGATGACCTCGGCGTAGATCAGCTTGGTCGAATCCGTCACCGCTGCTGCGTAATCGGAGGGATCGGTGCCAGGGACGAACGTGGTCTCGACGCCGAAGCGGCGCAGCGTCACGTCGAGCTGGGTCACCGTGCCGCCGTAGAGCCCGGCAGCGGCAACGATGTGGTCTCCGGTGCCCGCGAGCGCAGCGAACACTGCGAACTCGGCCGCCAACCCACTGGCGAACGCAACCGCCCCGATGCCGCCTTCGAGGCTCGCGATGCGCTCCTCGAAGGCGGCGACGGTGGGGTTGCCGATGCGGCTGTAGACGTTGCCGTACTTCTGCAGAGCGAACAGATCGCCTGCGTCCGCGGAATTCTCGAACACGTAGCTCGCCGTCTGATAGATGGGCACCGCACGCGAACCGGTGGCAGGATCGGGTCTCGCTCCGGCGTGAATTGCTCTGGTACGCAGACCGAATGTCCGTTCGCTCATGACGTCAGGCCGTCTCGAGAACGGTGTGGATCGGGGTGGGATTGCGCGTCAGATCCAGCACGGGGCAGTGATCGTCGACGGCCTTCTGCAGCTCCTCGTACCGCTCCCGTGACTCGGGACCGGTGACGGTCACGACGACGCGCACCTCACCGAACCCGGGACGAACGTTGTCGTCGAAACCGAAGAATCCGCGAACGTCGAGGTCACCCTCGGCCTTGGCCTTGATGTCGTCGACGACGATGCCGAGCTTCTCGGCCCAGACGCGGTAGGTGACCACCTGGCAGGACAGCAGCGACGCCAGGTAGTACTCGACGGGGTTGGCGGCCTTGTTCTCACCGCCGAGGGCAGGCGGCTCGTCGACCTCGACGCTGAACTTGCCCAGGGTGACGGTGCTGGCGACGGCATCGTGAGCGGTGGCGGAGGCACGGAAGACCGCCTGGGCGTTCTTCGCGTCGGCCTGCACGGCATCGTCGGTGGCAGCGATGACGCCGCCGATGTGGGACACAGATGTGGTCATGGAGGATCCTGTTCGATTCGAGGGTTGCCGGAACTACCCGAGGAGCGCGAAATGCCCGTCGGGGATGGGTTCGATCGACAGTTACGAACAGGAAGACGTGCAGACGAGACCGAAGTCGATGGTGCGACGACGTACGAGCCTTCTGGCTGCGTCGATCACGTGTGTCTCGGTCACGACGCCGACAATAGCTTACGAGAACTGATCCGCGCCGACATCGGTCTCGTCGTCGACGATCGCCGCGACGATACGCGCTGCCACCGCCTCCGGCGTCAGACCTTGCGGTAGTTTCGGTGCCTGCCCGGCGATCGGCCGCGTCGCAAGACCCGTCTCGGTGTGCGGCGGACGCACGTCCACGATCCTGATCTTGGACTTACGTGCCTCCGTGCGCACGCTTTTCAGCAGTGCGGTCACCGCAGCCTTGCTCGCCGAATAGGCACCCATGTTCGGCATCGGCTTGTCGGCCACGACGGCACTGATGTTGAGCACGAACCCGCCCTGGCCCAGGGTGGTCAGCGCTTCTCGAAGCACCCGCAGCGGCGCGAGATAGTTGAGCAGCAACAGTTCGTCGACGGTGTCGTCGTCCACTTCGGTCACCGGCCCGAACGCCACGACACCCGCGGCGATGACGATCCCGTCCAGTCCGCCGTGGTGTTCGACGGCCTCCGCAATCACCGATCGAGCCGAATCCGGCAGCGTCAGATCGGCATTCACCGAGTGATGCTCCGACTCGATGCTCCGGCCGCTCACGGTCAACCGTGCACCGGCTTTCGCGAGCTGCTCGACGACCGGACCGCCGAGACCGCCACTGGCACCGAATACGAGAATGCGTGCACCGTCGAGTGTGGTCATCCCTCGACGTTAACCGCCGCCTCGCACCCTCGCTGACGACTATGACAACAGCTTCTTCTGGACCTTCCCCATTGCGTTGCGCGGAAGGGAGTCGACGACGCGAATCTCGCGGGGCCGCTTGTGAATCGACAGCTCGGTGGCCACCAGATCGATCAGCACTCGATCCTCCACATCGGTGCCGACGACGAACGCCACGATGCGCTGGCCCAGATCGTCGTCGGGCACACCGACCACGGCCACCTCGTCGACGCTCGGGTGCCCCAGCAACACCGTCTCGATCTCCCCTGCGCCGACGCGATACCCGCCGGACTTGATCAGATCGGTCGAGGCGCGCCCGACGATGCGGTGGAACCCGTCGGGCTCGATGAGAGCGACGTCTCCGGTGTCGAACCACCCGTCCTCGGTGAACGTCGCGGCCGTCGCCTCGGGGTTGTTCAGGTAGCCGTCGAACAGCATGGGGCACCGGATCTGCAGTGCACCGATGGATTCGCCGTCGTGGGGCAGGATTTCGCCCTTCTCACCACGCAACCGTGTCTCGACGCCCGCGACCGGCAGTCCCACCGAACCTGCTCGACGCTCCCCGTCGGCGCGGGTGCTTATGGTGATGAGGGTTTCGCTCATGCCGTATCGCTCGATGGGAGCCTGGCCCGTGAGTTCGCGCAGCTTCTCGAACACCGGGACCGGGAGCGGCGCACTGCCGGACACCAGCAGTCGGGCACCGGACAGGGCGCGGGCCGACGCCTCGTCCGCGGCGACGCGCGACCACACCGTCGGCACCCCGAAGTACAGGGATCCGCGCGCGGCTGCGTAGAGCTCGGGCGTCGGCTTGCCGGTGTGGATCAGCGGGCTGCCCACTCGCAGCGGGCCGAGGACGCCGAGGATGAGACCGTGCACATGGAACAACGGAAGCCCTTGCACCACAGTGTCTTTCCCAGTCCACGCCCAGGCCTGCGCCAACGCGTCCAGGCCGGCGGCGATGGCACTGCGCGAGATCAGGACGCCTTTCGGCGGGCCGGTGGTACCGGAGGTGTAGAGCACGAACGCGACCGAGGACGGCTGCGGTTCGGGGTAGCTGTGCCACGACCGTGCATGTTGACGCACCGGCAGGACCTCGAGCCCGGAGGTATCCGGAGGCGCTTCGCCGAGCCACGCCTGCGCGCCCGAGTCGCGGAGGATGTGCTCACGTTCGGCCACCCCGGCATCGGGCGGAACCGGCACCACGGTGACACCGGCGATGAGTGCGCCCACGACGGCGAGCACGGTCTTGACGGACGGTGTCGCGTAGATCGCGAGGCGGTCGGCTCGCGAGATGCGCTCGGCCACGGACGTCGCGGCGCCCAGGATATCGGCACGGGAGAGCGAGACCCCATCGATCGTGATGGCGTCGGGAATATCGTCTCCTCGCGCAACGGCGAGTGGGTTCAGTGAACGAAGCAGCACATGGCTACCGTACATACATGGACGTGGACGGAATCGACACCGGCGACTACGCCGAGTACATGACGGTCGCCGCCGGTGACCTGCAGGCGGGTGTCTATCTGATCGGAACCGACGCAGAGCAGGACACAGATTCCGAGGACGACCTCGACCTGGACCTCGACGACTCCGATTCGGACGATGACGACGACATCGATATCGCGCACGTCACCGACGGCGCACCACGGCTGGTCTACTCGGTGCAGTCCGACGACTTCTGGACCCGAGTGGAATTGGCCGATCTTCGAGCCACTCAGCTCTACGAGGAAGCCCACGCCCGCAATCCCGAGGTCAACACCGAGCCCAAACGCTTCACCACCGTCGAGGCGTTCGGCAGCAACGAGCTGGTCTACATCCTGCGTATCCGACGCGGCGGCTGGGATGTGGGCGAGCCGGACCTCGAGCCCTGATTTACGCGGCACCTCTGGTCCTCGCAAACGCGCGCGCGTTTGCTGAACGCGAGCGGTTTCGCGTCACGATTCTGCGCGCGTATGGCAAGTGCGCGCGCGTTTGCGAGATCTAGGCCGAGGATGCGACGGTTCCGATACCGAGTGCGACCAGGATTCCGGCGCTGATGCGGTCGATCCAGTCGGTCACCGCGGGCCTGCGCAACAGCGCGACCGCGCGTGAGGCGAGAACGGAGAACACTCCCATCACCAGCGCGGCGACAACCACCTCGACAAGCCCGAGTGTCATGGCACCGGTGAACGTGACCACGGTGAGGAACTGCGGCACCACCGCGAGGTAGAATAGTCCCACCTTGGGGTTGAGCGCGCACGAGAGAACTCCGGCACCGAACGCCGACCACGCGGACGCAGCGACCGGCACGAGCGGCTCGCCGGCCACCTTGTTCTTCCGTCGAGCGCGGAAAGCCTTGACGCCCAGATACAGCAGGTACAGGCCGCCGAGGACCTTGACCACTCGATATGCCGTCGCAGACTGCTCGACGATCGCCGCCAGCCCGACGGCCACCAGCACGGCCCAGAACAGTCCGCCGATCGCGACGCCCATCGCTGCGGCGATGCCGGGCTTGAGGCCGCCGATGCTGTAGCGAAGCACCAGAAACGAATCGGGCCCGGGCAGAATCGCCAGCAGGAAGCACACACCGGCGAAGCTGAGCAGCAGGCTGAGGGTCACGGCTATATGAGAACACCCCGGCGGAGCGGGAGCCAACTGACGTGAGTGTCCACAATTCGGGTCGAGAAACGGGATCCCGCTCGACGGGCCGAATAGTGGACGCTCAGCGCACCAGAGAAACCCGACTACCCGCGCAGGCGACCGGCCGCAGCCTCGATGCGCTCGTCCGTGGCCGTCAGTGCGATGCGCACGTGGTGGGCACCGTCGGGACCGTAGAACTCCCCGGGGGCGGCGAGGATTCCGCGTTCGGCGAGCCAGTCGACGGTGTCGCGGCACGGTTCGCCCCGCGTAGCCCAGAGGTAGAGCCCGGCCTCGGAGTGGTCGACGGTGAATCCCGCTGCCTCGACGGCCGCCTTCAGAGTCGTTCGACGGGCGCGGTATCGCTCGCGCTGGATGTTCTCGTGCTCGTCGTCGGCCAGTGCGGCGGTCATGGCGGCCTGGATCGGCAACGGCACCATCATGCCTGCGTGCTTGCGCACCTCGAGCAGCTCGGCGACGAGGGAGGCATCTCCGGTGACGAAGCCGGCGCGGTAGCTGGCCAGGTTCGAGGTCTTCGAAAGCGAATGCACGGCAAGGAGATTCGTGTGATCACCGTCGCACACACGCGGATCGAGGACGGATACGGCGTCGGCATCCCACGTCAGACCGAGGTAGCACTCGTCCGAGACGACGATCGCGTCACGTTCACGGGCCCAATCGACGACCTTGCGCAGGTGATCGACTCCGAGCACCTTGCCGGTCGGGTTGGACGGTGAGTTGACGAAGATCAGCGACGCACGCTCGGGCCCCAGTCGATTGAGGCCGTCGGCCCGGATCGTTCGCGACCCTGCGAGCAGCGCCCCCACTTCGTATGTGGGATATGCCAATTCGGGGATGACGACCAGGTCGTCGGGCCCCAGGCCGAGAAGAGTCGGCAGCCAGGCGATCATTTCCTTGGTGCCGATGGCGGGCAACACTGCGTCGGTCGAAATGCCGGTGATGGAGTAGCGGCGCTCGAGCGCCGCCACCGCGGCCTCCCGCAGCGCCACGGTGCCGACGGTCGTCGGGTAACCGGGTTCATCCGCAACAGAATTCAGCGCTGCACGGATCACCTCTGCGACCGGATCCACCGGTGTACCGACCGACAGATTGACGATGCCGTCCGGATGAGCCGAGGCCTTCTCCTTGGCGGCGGTCAGCGAGTCCCATGGAAAATCGGGCAGCCCCGCTGCCACCGCTGTGCGCACCAAGATCGTCAGTTCTCGCCCATGGGAGGCAGAGCCTTGATGAAGGGCGGGTCGTAGTCGGTCTTGCCGAGCTTCGCCGCTCCGCCGGGAGATCCCAGGTCGTCGAAGAAGTCGACATTGGCACCGACGTACGCGCTCCACTGCTCGGGAACGTCGTCCTCGTAGAAAATGGCCTCGACGGGGCACACCGGCTCGCAGGCTCCGCAGTCGACGCATTCGTCGGGGTGGATGTACAGCATTCGGTTACCCTCGTAGATGCAATCCACCGGGCACTCTTCGATGCACGCTTTGTCCAGTACATCTACGCACGGTTCTGCAATCGAGTAAGTCACTGCTGCTCTCCCCTCCTGTATCGATCGTGGGCGCTCGCGCGCCCTGAGCATCCTAGTATCGCCGTCCGAACCTGAAGCAAACCGAGCAGGGTGACCTCACCTGGCTCGGGCGGCTATCCCCGCAGCCGCTTCGCCGGTGAGCTTTCGCCGATGGCAGCGGCCTTACGGTGGGCGGCGAGCCACTTACGTCCCTGTTTCGCAGCACGCGAGAGAGCGCCGCGCTCGCCGAGATATCCGGCGACACCTCCGACGAGCGGGATGGCACCGAGGACGCGGTAGACCCCACGAGGATGCGGACGCTTCTCCAACTCACCGGCGACGTCGCGCAGCACGTTCGCGATCTGCCACATGCCGCGCAGCAACGCGAACGGACCCGACTTGGGGGACTCTTCCTTCTTCGCCGGAACACTGTCGGCCAGGGACGTCAGATCACGCTTGCACAGCACCGATCCGAGCAGCTCCACGTGCGTCTCGCGGTCGGTCACACCCGATTCGCGCGCCACGGCCACGAGCACCATCGCCTGGTTGGCGAACCCGAGCAGATCCTGGATCGGCAGCCGGTTGACCAGGATGCCGAACACACCGGGAAATGCGACGGCAACGGTGTTGAGGGCACCGATGCGATTGACCCACCACTGCGAGCGAGCGTCACTGTCGAGCTTCTCCCAGCCTGCGGTGCCGGGGAAGTCGGTGGTGTCGAAGGCTTTCGCGAGGAAATCGATGACGTTGTCGAGGGTCGAATCGTCCGCAGAGGACTCGCGGAACGTCCGCCCCTTGAGTCCGATCGGGTCCCGTGTGGCCAGGATGTCCAGCACGGGATGAATGATGGCGACGGCGCTGCTCAGCACCGCGGCGACGCGACGGTCGTCCATGTCAGACAAGCTCCATTTCGAGAAGAGGGACCCGAGGGTCAGATCAGGCCGGCAACCGACACGGCCGGGGCCGGGTCGTATGTGGTGGTGCGCTGACGAACCGGTCGTCCGATGCCGTCGGCGATCTCGTGCAGCTCCGCGACGGTCTTCTCCGAACCGTTCTGCGAACCCGCCATCCGTGAGATCGTCTCCTCCATCAGGGTCCCGCCCAGATCGTTCGCGCCTCCGTTCAGCATCGCCTGTGTACCCGTGATTCCCAATTTCACCCACGATGTCTGGATGTTGTCGATTCGGCCGTGCAGCATGATCCTGGCCAGGGCGTGCACCGCGCGGTTGTCCCGGTTGGTCGGGCCGGGTCGCGAGGCCCCGGCCAGATACAGCGGCGAGGACTGGTGCACGAACGGTAGCGGCACGAACTCGGTGAACCCACCGGTCTTGTCCTGGATCTTCTTGAGCACGTTGAGGTGACCGACCCAGTGCGACGGATTGTCGACATGGCCGTACATCATCGTCGAGCTCGACCGCAGGCCCACCTCGTGCGCGGTGGTGATCACTTCGATCCACTCGGCAGCAGGCAGCTTGCCCTTGGTGAGCACCCAGCGGACCTCGTCGTCGAGGATCTCCGCGGCCGTACCCGGGATCGAGTCCAGCCCGGCTGCCCGGAGTTCGGTGAGCCACTCGCGGATCGACTGACCGCCGCGGGACGCGCCGTTGACGATCTCCATCGGCGAGAACGCGTGCACGTGCATCGACGGCACCTTGGCCTTGACCGCACGCACCAGATCGGCGTACCCGGTCACCGGCAGTTCGGGGTCGATGCCGCCCTGCATGCAGACCTCGGTCGCACCGACGACGTGCGCTTCCCACGCTCGATCGGCGACCTCGGCGGTGGACAGGGTGAAGGCATCGGCGTCGCCCTTGCGCTGAGCGAACGCGCAGAAACGGCATCCGGTGTAGCAGATGTTGGTGAAGTTGATGTTCCGGTTCACCACGTAGGTGACGGTGTCTCCGTTGACCTGTTTGCGCAGATCGTCGGCCAGAGCGGCGACGGCATCCATTCCCGGGCCCTCGGCCGTCGCCAACGCGAGGTACTGCTCGTCGGACAACCCGGCCGGGTCCTTCTCCGCTGCCGTCAACGCGGAGACGAGATCTCGATCCACCCGCTCCAGCCCGGCAAGATCACGCACCTGTTCGCGGATCGATTCCCAGTCGCCGAACGCATTCGCCAGATCCGAACGAGTCTCGGTGTTGCGGCCCTGGGTGTCGATCTCGGTGTTCAGGTCGACCCGGCCCGAGGACTCCCACTCCTCGTCCGGCTCCTGCCACGGCAGACCCGTCGGGTTGACGTTCTCCCGCGCCATGCCGGTCTCCGGATCGGCGAGGGCCCGCACGTGCGCGGAGATCCGCGGGTCGATCCACGGAGCACCGGCCAGCACGTACTGCGGCTGCGCGGCAGTACGTTCCACGAGCGTGTAACCGGCCGACGCCGACAGTTCGGCCAGGGTGTCGAGGTTCGGCCACGGCCGCTCGGGATTGACGTGATCGGGAGTGAGCGGCGAGACGCCACCCCAATCGTCGACGCCTGCGCCCAGCAACGCTGCGGTCTCCTCCGCTGCGACGAGGTTCGGCGGGGCCTGAATCCGCATCGACGGGCCGACCACCATGCGGGTCACCGCGATCGTCGCCAGGAATTCTTCGAGACCTGCATCGGGCACGGACCGCATCGCGGTATCGGACTTGGCCAGGAAGTTCTGCACGATGATTTCTTGCACGTGCCCGAATGACTTGTGCACCTTACGAATTGCCATGATCGACTCGGCGCGGTCGCGCAGCGTCTCGCCGATTCCCACCAGGATTCCGGTGGTGAACGGGATGTTCAGACGACCCGCGTCGGTCAAGGTCCGCAGCCGAACCTCGGGATCCTTGTCGGGGCTGCCGTAGTGCGCCTGCCCCTTTTCCTCGAACAACCGACGCGAGGTGGTCTCGAGCATCATGCCCATCGACGGGGCGACGGGCTTGAGGCGCGAAAGTTCCTGCCACGACATCACTCCGGGGTTGAGATGCGGCAGCAGACCGGTCTCCTCGAGCACCCTGATCGACATGGCACGCACGTAGTCGAGGGTCGAGTCGTAGCCGCGGGAGTCGAGCCACGCCTTGGCCTCCGGCCACCGCTCCTCCGGCCGGTCACCGAGGGTGAACAGCGCTTCCTTGCACCCGAGTGCGGCACCCTTGCGAGCGACGTCGATGATCTCGTCGGGATCCATGAACATCCCGTGGCCTGCGGCATTCAGCTTGCCCGGCACGGTCACGAATGTGCAGTAGTGGCACTTGTCGCGGCACAACCGCGTGATGGGTACGAACACTTTTCGCGAGTACGACACCGTCTTCGGCCGGCCTGCGGATTCGAGTCCCGCATCACGCACCCGGGACGCCGACGCCATCAGATCGCTCAGATCCTCGCCACGGGCGTGCAGCAACACCGTGGCCTCGTCGACGTTGAGAGACACTCCGTCGCGGGCGCGGCGCAACACTCGTCGCATCGCGGAGGGAGCTGGTACGGAGTCCGGTAGAGAAGTCACCCAACGATCATGCGCCTTCCTGGTACGCACGTGCCACCGCAGGGGTCGGTAGTCCGTCGCCGATCCGAACGTCGCCATTCGGTAACGACTCAGGTCGCCCTCCTTCGTACGGGCGGGAAAGCGCACGCCATCGTGGGAAGCTCCTGTTCATGCGCGCTTTCGCCTGCCCGGCCTGCGGCCGACTCGCCCCCTTCGAATCGCAGAGCTGCCCATCGTGCTCGACGCTCCTCGGCCTTCATCTCCCGTCCAGAACCCTGGTGGCGATCCCGGACGACGAGGTGGTCGTCGACGGGGTGCGCTGGCACCGTTGCGTCAACTGGTCGTGGCAGTGCAACTGGCTGGTTGCCGAGGACTCCGGCAGTGGGCAGTGTGCGGCGGGCCGTCTCATACGCCGCAGGCCCGAGAGCGACGACACGATCGCACTCGAAAAGCTGGCCGACGCGTCCGCTTCCCTCCGTCAGCTTCTCTTCCAGCTGCTGGATCTGGGCCTACCCGTCGATTCGTACCGACAGCGTGACGGCGGCCTCGCATTCGACCTGTTGTCTTCCCGCACATCCGGTCAGCAGGTCACCATCGGCCATGCCAACGGTGTCATCACCATCGACCTGGCGGAGTCCCTCGACGCACACCGCGAGGCCTTGAGGGTGCGGCTTCGCGAACCGTATCGGACCATGCTCGGTCATCTGCGGCACGAGGTCGGCCACTACTACGAGAACATCCTCGTCGAGAACGGTCCGCTCATCGACGACTGTCGAGTGCTGTTCGGCGATGAGCGCGCAAGTTACTCGGACGCGATCGCACGTCACTACAAGTTCGGTGCACCCGAGGACTGGCAGCAGAGTTTCATCTCGGAGTACGCCACGATGCACCCGTGGGAGGACTTCGCGGAGTGCTTCGCCCACTACCTGCACATCACCGACACACTGGCCACTGCAGCCGAGTCCGGAGTGATGGTGCGCGCCGACCTGGCGGCCTGGGCAATGCGAGACGATGTCGCTCCTCGAACGAGCTATCACGACGCAGATCTCGACGACATCCTCGAGGACTGGCAGATCCTCTCGGGAGTGTTCAACAGGGTCAACAGGTCGATGGGCAAGGGCGACCTCTATCCCTTCACCATTCCGCAACCGGTGCACGAGAAGTTGCGGTTCGTGCACCGCGTCGTCACGACCGCGGCACGAACGGACGGCTAGGTTTGCACCCGTGACAACGATGACCGATCCACAGTGGCAACCGTCTCCGCGTGCACGCCTGCTCTGGGCTCTGAGTGCCGGTCTGCTGTGGCTACCGATCTTCGTCGCCCAGATCGTCTGGGCCGTCGTCGACTCGAATGCGACGACGTGGCCCCACGTTGCCGTTCTCGCGGCGACGGTGGTGCTTGCGGCCCTGCACATCGCGGTCGTGCCGCAGTGGCGGTACCGCGTGCATCGCTGGGAGATCAGCGACACCGCGGTCTACACCCGCACCGGCTGGCTGAGCCAGGAGCGACGCATCGCGCCGATCTCGCGGGTGCAGACCGTCGACACCGAACGCGGACCGCTCGACCGGCTGTTGGGGTTGGCCACCGTCACCGTCACGACGGCATCGTCCGCGGGTGCGGTGAAGATCACCGCGCTCGATCAGGATGTCGCGGACAAGACGGTCGCGCGACTGACCGACATCGCCGGCCGTACCGTCGGGGACGCAACGTGACCGCCGGTGACCCGCAGTACCAGGCAGAACTGCTCGCCGTCGAGGAGGAGCAGCCGTGGCTGCGCCTGGACAAGCGAATGTTGTTGGTACATCCGGTGAACGAGGGCATCAAGATTCTGCCGGTGCTGTTGATCTCGTTCTTCGTCGGTAGCCAGAGCGGCAACCACTTCTGGAGTGTCGGCCTGCTCGCGGTCGTCGTGGTGTTCGCGATTCTGCGGTGGTTCACCACCAGCTACCGGATCGGCCCGGTGCACGTACAACTGCGCACCGGGGTGTTGCAGAAGAAGGTGCTCTCGATTCCTCGCAACAGAATTCGATCGGTCGACGTGGAAGCGAACGTCCTGCATCGCGTACTCGGTCTGTCCATCCTGCGCATCGGCACCGGCCAACAGGCGGGCAGGGGTGAGGCATTCGAGCTCAACGCCCTCGACACCTCACTGGTGCCTGCACTGCGCGAAGATCTGCTGCAGCGAGTCTCGGGACAGATTCCGACGACCGACGGAACATCCAGCGCACCAGCGGATTCCGGCGTGGAGATTGCGCACTGGCAGTTCTCGTGGGTGCGGTTCGCGCCGTTCTCCATCACCGGCATCGTCACCATCGCTGCGGCCGTCGGCGTGCTGTTCCAGTACGGACTCGGGCAGACACTGGCGAAATCGTCGGTGGTCTCCAACAGCATCGACTCAGCGGAGCGATTCGGAATCGCGATGTTCGTCGTCGTGGCGCTGATGGCACTGCTCGTCGTGTCGAGCGTCTTCGCGTGCGTCCGCTACCTGCTGACCTACGCCAATCTGACGGTGACGGACCAGGGACGCACTATGCATGTCAGCCACGGACTGCTGCGCACTCGCCAGTCGACACTCGATCGCAAGCGGCTACGCGGCACCTCTCTGTCCGAACCGCTGCTGCTGCGTGCGGCCGGTGGTGCCAGGCTGGACGCCATCATGACCGGCGTCAGCGCCGAGAAGAAAGAATCGTCGCTGCTGCTCCCCCAGGCCCCACGCGCCGAGGCGCTACGCATGATGACCACCGTGCTCGGCGAGGCCGGACTGCACGGTGGTGCCGATCGTCCTCTGCTCCAGCACGGACCCGCAGCGCGTCGACGCCGCTACACCCGGGCAGTGCTCCCCCTGCTGGTCATCGCCGCCGGCCTGGGAGTTGCACAGTACGTCGGTGCACCGATCCCGGTCCTGGCGTGGATCGCACTCGGGGTGTTGTTCGTTGCCGCATTCGGGCTCGCTCACGATCGCTTCCGCGGCCTCGGCCATGCGGTGCTGCCCGGTTGGCTCATCACCCGACACGGTTCGCTCGACAGGACTCGCCACAGCCTCGAAGCCGCGGGCATCATCGGTTGGACCGTGCGGCAGACGTTCTTTCAGCGTCGCGCCGGGGTGGCCACCATCGTCGCTGCGACTCCCGCAGGCGTCGGACATTACGAGGTGATCGACATCCCCATCGAGAACGCGTGGGCGATGATCGACGCCGTCACCCCCGGAGCCGGGGACGTCTGGCTGCAACGAACCTGAGATGACGCGGCCGCAGAGCATCGAGGAACTCGACCTCGCCGTGTCCGGGTGCCGCGCCTGCCCTCGCCTGGTGCGGTGGCGCGAGCAGGTCGCCGCCGAGAAGCGCGCCGCCTTTGCCGACGAAACATATTGGGGCAAGGCAGTTCCGGGCTTCGGCCCGGCCGATGCATCGATGGCGATCGTCGGACTCGCCCCGGCAGCGCACGGCGCCAACCGCACCGGTCGGATGTTCACCGGGGACAGGAGCGGCGACGTTCTCTATCGCGCGATGCACGCGGTCGGTCTGGCCAGCCAACCCACCGCCACGCACATCGGAGACGGGTTGACACTGAACGGAGTTCGCATCACGGCACCGGTGCACTGCGCTCCGCCGCAGAACAAGCCGACTCCTGCCGAGCGCGACAGATGCAAGCCCTGGCTGGACGACGAATTACGGTTGCTGCGTCCGACGCTGCGGTCGGTGCTGGTCCTCGGAGCCTTCGGCTGGCAGTCCCTGTTGCCGATACTCGCCGCCAACGGATGGGAGATACCCAGGCCTGCACCGAAATTCGGGCACGGAGTCGAGCTCGACCTGGGGTCGATCACCGTGTTCGCCAGCTATCACGTGAGCCAGCGAAACACCTTCACCGGACTGTTGACTCCGACGATGATCGAGGATGTGCTGCGGGATGCGGGTCGGCATGCAGGCCTGCTGTGATCGCCTTCATGCGGAACATGAACAGCAACACTCCCGCCGGGCCTGCACCGGCGACGATGAGCAGCATCGTGCGCCAATCGGCGAGCAGAAGAACGTCGTTGCCCGGACCGCCGAGCATGCACAGCACGATTGCGAACAGCCATCCGAAAAGCGGTGACGCCACCCAGATCGGCCGTTCCGCTACTTTGCGTGCGGCCAGGACCAAGGCGACGTTGGCGATTCCGCCCAGCACTGCGCTGATGGGGAATTGCACCGACCCGAGATAGGTCGGAAGGAAGAAGACCGACAGAATCCCGGACAGGAAGCCGTCGAACACCAGTACTGCGACGGTCGCCCAGGACACCAGGGCGACAGTATTGGATGCGGCCTTCGAGATCATGCGCCCAATACTGCCTTGGCCCGGGTTGTTTCAGTGCATCGCATCCAAGAAACCGGGCATCGGCCCTCAGGAAACCGGCGGGTATCCCAGCGAGGTGAGCAAGTTGCTCGCACCCATGGCGATCTGGCCCAGAACGTACTGGTACAGATCTGCCTGTGCGCCGAACTGCGGCTTGAGAGAATCGACGAACGCCACGATCGCGTCCTGCACTACGTAGTTGTACATGTGTGTTCCGCCCCTGCTGTGATGAGATTCATGCTGTGGTTCGTTCAGTGATGCGAAGCACAGCCTAGTACGCCGGCAAACAGGTCGTTCTCCCTGCCCGTCTCATCGGGGCAGAGTTCGCCGCGGACGAGCACGTACTGCTCGTCCAGCAGTATCGGTTGGGCGATGTCGTTGGACAGTGCGTACTCACTACCCGACGGCGCAACGGTGACCTGAGTGGCGTGTGCGCGCAGTGCGTCGCGCTTGGCGTCGAGCACACCGCGGATGTCGATGCCGGTGGTGATCGTGTTCTCGGGAACGCTGGGTAGCTCGCCGGCCTCGGGCATTCTCCAGTGCGAGGGAATCTCCTCGATGGCTGCGAGTCCCGCCTGCAACTGATCGTGGCCGGTGACGGTCCAGTAGAACTTCGACACCTCCCAGGGCGACCCGGCCCCGGGGTGGGAATCCGTCCCGCAGACCTCGACGGCCTCGGTCACCAACGAGTGCACCTGCTGATGATCGGGATGGCCGTAGCCGCCCTCGGGGTCGTATCCGACGACCACCTGCGGTCGGAGCTCACGCATCACCGCGACTAGCGCTCCGAGAGCCTCGTCGCGATCGGCGTTGACGAACGCACGCGGCTTGCGGGCAGCAGACGTACCGGCCATTCCCGAATCTCGCCAACGACCGGCTCCACCGAGGAACCGAGGCGGGTTGCACCCCAGCGCCGCGAGAGCGCGATGCAATTCCAGAATTCGATAGCCGCCGAGCTGATCGGCACGGTCGACGACCAGATCGGCCCACGTCTCGCCGATCACTTCCCCTTCCTCACCGAGTGAGCAGGTGAGCACCGTGACGTCCGCCCCGGCTCGAACGTAGTGAGCAATGGTGCCGCCGGTGGTGATGGTCTCGTCGTCCGGATGCGCATGCACCAGGAGCAACCGCTGCGGCTCCGTCATGGAAGGCTCCGTGATGGAAGGCTCCGTGATGGAAGGCTCGCTCGTCGACTTGTTCGTCATGGCTCCGCTGCTCGCTGTGTTGTTGTCGTTCGTGTCGACGGGCTCGGTCATCGGGGTGTCCGCATCCATTGCGTTGCGTCGGAGAAGATCCCGACCTCCACCGGGCCGGTCAGCGAGACGCCGGTGATGCCGGGAACGGCAGCCACCACGGACGAGTCCTGCATGATCGGCAACGTCGACGCCAGCGACCACAGCTTGGGCTCGACGTCGTCGGTGGCCACGGACGGCTCGAGTCCGCTCACCAGTGCCCTGTCGATCGTCGGTTGCAGTTCCGGAACGCACAGTCCGGACAGGTTGCGCGGCACCTCGACGCCGTTGCCACTGCCGTCGGCCGGTTCGTCGACGCAGCCGAACCGTGAGGCGAGGGCCGTCGCAGGGTCGACTCCGGCGCTGGTCCATCCGACCACCGCGTCGACCGTTCCGTCGGTCAACGCCGTCGAATACAGCTCGTCGGCGGGCAGTGGCGTGACGGTGGCGTCGATGCCCGCGCCGATGAGTTCGTCGGCGGCGGTCCCGGCGACCGCGAGCGCGATGTCGTCGTTCTCGACGGCACCGATCACGAACCGCAACGCGGTACCGGTCGCGTCCGCGAGGCGGGTGACACTCGGAGCCGGGGCGCCCGTGCTCGTCGGGTCGGGGCTCGTCGTCGGAGCGGCGGTGGTCGTTGCGCTCGGGTTCGGTGTGGATGTCACCACTGCGTCGGGTGTCGGCACGAACCCGGCCCGGTCGAGCAGATCGAGGGCGGCCGTTCTGCCGATGGGGGCAGGAGCGGTCGCGGAATAGCCGGGATCCGACGGCGAGGACAGCTGCGCCGCCGCCCGAAGATCCGTCGCGCCGCCGCCTGCTCCGACCGTGGCCAGCAGATTCGGGTCGAGAAGACCGAATATCCCTTGCCGCACAGCAGAATCGGACATGTTGGGAGCTCGACCGTTGACCGTCATCGACAGCACACGTGACTGCCTGATGGTGTCGGTTCGCACTCCGGGAATTGCGGAGAGCTGAGCCCGCAGAGCCGAGCCCCCGCGCACCTGGGCGATCTGCGCGTCACTGGACCGCAGTGAGTCGGCCAGCTGAGCGGAGGTTCCCCCGCGGCGGATGAGGATCTGGTCTGGTGATGCGGGTCGGTCCCAGAATCGGTCGTTGCGTTCGAGCAGAATCTCGTCCCGACCCCGGTCGACGGTCTTGATGTTGAACCGGGAACCGGAGACCGGCACGTTGTCCGTCAGGCCCCCTTGGAAACCGCCGGGTGAGTCCTTGAGCAGGTGCGAGGGCACCAGATCGGCGAACAGTCGCTGCCAGGCCGGATACTGCGACGAGAGCGTCACGTCGACAGTCTTGCCACCGCCCGAGGACGCGACGTCGCTGATCAGGGCGTACCCCGCCGGATCGACGACACCGGGCTGCGTGATCATCTGCTGCCACAGGTAGCGGAAGTCCTCGGCGGCGATCGGTGCGCTGTCGGACCACTGGGCCTCGTTGCGCAGCTGATAGCGGATGGTGAACGGCGACTGCGACGTCACCTCGGCCGAGACCAGCAAGGACAGGTCCGGCTCCCAGGTGGTCACCCCGGTATCGGGGTTCCTGACCGGGCGAAACGGGCTGGGCAGCACCAGCGAACTCACCGCTGCAGTGGCGGGCGACTGATCTGCCTGAAGATGTGGGTTGAACCCGATACCGACGTCGTCGATGGCCACGACGACCGGGTCACCGGTCTCGGCCGGAACCATCGTCGTGCTGACCGGAGTCTCGACACTCTCGATCGGGGGCGGCGGATCCGCAGTGCACGCGGTGAGTACCAGAGCGATGGCAGAAACCAGAACCGTCGGCATCAGCACCTTGCGCAACGAGGATCTCCTTCGTAGTCGGCTACCTTCTGCGACAGAAGCGACGCGCACCGCGAGGGTGGCACGTCGCTTCTGCCGCACGAAGTGAGTCTTACAGAGCAGCCTTGTCGCGAGTCTTGCTACGCGAACGCTCACGGGCGCGCTCGTTGGAGTCGAGGTGCACCTTGCGGACGCGGACGACCTCGGGGGTCACCTCGACGCACTCGTCGCCTGCACAGAACTCCATGGCCATTTCCAGATCCAGCTTCTTGGGCTTGGCCAGGGTCTCCATGACGTCTGCGGAGGACTGACGCATGTTGGTCAGCTTCTTCTCGCGGGTGACGTTGATGTCGAGGTCTTCCTGACGCGGGTTGATGCCCACGACCATGCCCTCGTAGGTGTCCGCGCCCGGCTCGACGAAGAACGTGCCGCGATCGGCCAGCTGGATCATCGCGAACGGGGTCACGGTGCCGTGACGGTCCGAGACGAGCGAACCGGTGTGGCGGGCGCGGATCTCACCGGCCCACGGTGCGTAACCGTGGAAGACGGCGTTGGCGATACCGGTGCCGCGCGTGTCCGTGAGGAACTCGGTGCGGAAACCGATCAGGCCACGCGAGGGAACGATGAATTCCATGCGAACCCAGCCTGCGCCGTGGTTCGTCA
The DNA here is from genome assembly GCF_002259145.1 of Rhodococcus sp. 15-2388-1-1a. Lineage (NCBI taxonomy): Bacteria > Bacillati > Actinomycetota > Actinomycetes > Mycobacteriales > Nocardiaceae > Rhodococcus > Rhodococcus sp. 15-2388-1-1a. The sequence goes on from NZ_NPFP01000025.1 coordinate 27,248, forward strand.
TCTGCACCATCTTGCCCTTGCGAGCGGCGAGCAACTGAGTGACCGCGCCGAGGTACTCCTCCGGTGTGTCGACCATGAGCTCTTCGAAGGGCTCGTGCAGCTTGCCGTCGACCTGCTGGGTAACCACCTGAGGCTTGCCGACGGTGAGCTCGAAGCCTTCGCGACGCATCTGCTCGACGAGGATGGCCAGCGCCAGCTCGCCACGACCCTGGACCTCCCAGGCATCGGGGCGACCGATGTCGAGGACCTTGAGCGAGACGTTACCGATCAGCTCCTGGTCCAGACGGCTCTTGACCATGCGCGAGGTGAGCTTGTGGCCGCTGACGCGTCCGACGAGCGGGCTCGTGTTGGTGCCGATGGTGACCGAGATGGCCGGCTGGTCGACGGTGATGCGAGGCAGCGCGACCGGGTCCTCCAGATCGGCGAGGGTGTCGCCGATCATGATGTCGGGGAATCCCGCGACGGCGACGATGTCGCCTGCGACGCCGCGCTCACCGGGGACGCGCTCGACGCCGATGGTGTTGAGCAGCTCGGTGATCTTGGCCTTCTGGACGACGGGCTCGCCGTCGACCTCGCGCATCCAGCTCACGGTCTGGCCCTTGGAGAGCTGGCCGTTGTGGATACGCACCAGGGCGAGGCGGCCGAGGAAGGCCGACGCGTCGAGGTTGGTGACGTGCGCCTGCAGCGGTGCGTCGACGTTGCCCTTGGGAGCGGGGACGTAGTTGAGCAGCACCTCGAACAGCTCGTCGAGGTTCTCGGCGTCGGGCGCGTTGCCGTTCTCGGGCTGAACACGCGACGCCTTGCCCTCACGGCCGGAGGCGTAGAGAACAGGAAGGTCGAGGGCGAGCTCGGCTGCCTCGGACGCTTCGTCGTCGAGGTCGGACGCGAGGTCGAGGAGCAGATCGTGGCTCTCCGAGACGACTTCTTCGATACGCGCGTCGGGACGGTCGGTCTTGTTCACGACCAGGATCACCGGGAGCGAGGCGGCGAGCGCCTTGCGCAGGACGAAGCGGGTCTGCGGAAGCGGGCCCTCGGATGCGTCGACGAGAAGGACGACGCCGTCGACCATGGACAGGCCGCGCTCGACCTCTCCGCCGAAGTCGGCGTGGCCGGGGGTGTCGATCACGTTGATGACGGTGATGGTGCCGTCGGCATTGCGCTTGTGAACGGCCGTGTTCTTGGCCAGGATCGTGATGCCTTTTTCTTTTTCGAGGTCACCCGAGTCCATGACGCGGTCGATCGCTTCGGCACGTTCCTCGAACGCGCCTGACTGCCGGAGCATGGCGTCGACCAGGGTGGTCTTGCCATGGTCGACGTGTGCAACGATGGCTACGTTGCGAAAAGTGGTGGTGCTGTCGATGTTGTCTGCACTGCTTGGGGCGCTCACGCGAAAAATTCTCCTGGAGTCGAATGCGGGCTCTTGTTCGCTAGCGGGCTTATGTCGCTAGAGAAGCGCGCTGCACCGCGAGGTTCTCGCGACTGATCGAGTTTACCCGTAGTCCGACGGTACCCCGCGCCACCCTCAGGTCTGTGACCTGCGCCACCCATTAGTCTTGGTGCTCATGGGCAAGATAAAGGCAGTAGATGTCTCGGGGATGAAGCCCAAGAAAAAATGCTGTCGCAAGAAGGTTCGGTGCATCACATGCCCCGTGGTCATCATGCGAATGAAGAAGCTCGAATCGGCAGGCGCAACCAAGAAGGACCTGAAGAAGGGCCTCAAGACCGCCCGGGCGAAGTGAGCAGAATCTGCTGAAGTTCGGGTAGCCAGAGCCGATCCGCGTCGACCAGATCCATCGTCGGCAGCGTCGCCGCATCCACCCACCGCAGGGCCGAATGTTCCAGCGCTGCAGGCATTCCCGAGATGAGTGCAGCGCGGTAGGCACGCAGCACCAGCCCACCGGGCAGGTCGACGTCGCCGGTGAGCGCCGCTCCGATCGAGCACTCGACGCCCAGTTCCTCACGCAGCTCGCGCACCAGAGCCGCGTCCTCCGACTCCCCCGGCTCGACCTTGCCGCCGGGCAGTTCCCAGAGGCCCGCCAACTCGGGCGGACGGGTTCGTTGCGCGAGCAGCAGCCTGCCGTCGTGCGTCAACGCGGCTGCGACAACCACAGCGGTGGGTGTACCGGACATGCCACCATCTTTCTATGACCGAACTGCTGACCGACCGTGACATCGAGGACGCCCGGCTCGCCGAATGGACCGTGTTCGGAAAATCGCTGACTCGCACCGTCGAGCTCGCATCGTTTCCGGCCGCGATCGAGGCGGTGAACCGCGTGGCCGACGCCGCGGAGGAGGCGGACCATCACCCCGACATCGACATCAGGTGGCGGACGCTGACGTTCACGCTGTCCACGCACTCTGCCGGCGGACTCACGCAGAAGGATGTGGATCTGGCGCGTCGGATCGACTCACTGGTCGAGCCTTCGTGACGCGTCCGGCATAGACGACCCAGCCCAGGAACAACGCCGCTCCGACGACGTCCACGGCCCCGGCCCACGCCTCGAGTGCGGGCCGGGGGATGGTCCAGATCGATTCCTGGAAGAAGCTGAGCAACCACGGCACCCCCACGGTCACCGTCACCAACCAGTAGCCCGCGACGATCTTCGCCCCGGCGACGCCGCGCAGCGGCCCGTGCACGAGCCAGATCACCATCGGAATCACCCAGATCCAGTGATGCGACCAGGAGATCGGCGAGATCAGCAGGCCGAAGAGTTGCACGATCACCAGCGTGCCCAGGTGGTCTTCGCGTCCGATCGCACGCCATGCCGCGATCGTGAGTCCGGTCGCGACGACGGCGGCGGCGATCCACAGCGGGCCCTGCCCGACGTCCTCCCCCGCGATTCGGCTGAGCGCTCCGCGCAGGGACTGATTCCAAACCGAGCCGACGGGGCCGATACGGTCGGCATCGCCGAGCAGCGTGGTGAAGTAGGTGGCCGCCTGGTGTCCGAGCGCCGCGTAGCTGACCGCAACGGTGAGCGCGAAGGCCACTGCCGAGAACGCCGCGGCCTTCCATCTGCGCGTGGCCAGGAAGTACAGACCGGTGATGGCCGGGGTCAGCTTGATTCCGGCAGCGAAGCCGACCAGTCCGCCTGCCACCCACCACCTGCTGCTGCGTACCGCGAGAATCGCCAGCAGCACCAGGAACACGTTGACCTGGCCGTAGTCCAGCGTCGTGCGCACGGGTTCGGACCACAACCCCAGCGCGGTCCACAACAGTGCGATGCGCACCCAGCGCGGTTCGGCGGCGCGCTCGCCGCCGAGAACCATCGACAGCGTCAGCCTCACCACGGCGAACAGCGCGATCATGGTCGCGGCCTGCCACAGGACACCGACGAGGGTGAACGGCAGGTAGTGCAGCGGGAAGAACACGAGCGCGGCGAACGGCGGGTACGTGAACGGGAGCGGGAAGTCCGGGGTCTGTACCGAATACGTGTAGTCGTACAGATTGCCGCCGAGCAGTGCCGCGGAGCCGTCGACGTAGACGTGGAGGTCCACGAGGTTCATTCCGTTGGGCGTCGCGAAGGCCCAGACGAATCGGCTGATCACCGAGACCGCGAGCAGAACGGGGGCCAGCCGAACAAGTCGGTTCACTGTGCGTGCGGTTCCGTTCGGTATCGATGCCGTGTATCGATCGTCGAGCTTATAGGGCTCCGCTCACGCACCCCAACCACGGATGCAGCCCAGTAACATTTGCATCACCTTTCACACTGATAACTTCAGTAACAGGTTATCGTGTGCGTCTGCGGAGAATTCGCAGCGTGTGACCAATAGACTGCCCTGGCATAGATGCGACGGGGGAGGGCTCGATCGACAACAGCTGTACATCGGGGATTGCGCTACATAGAGTGACCCCTCGAGCACCGGCTGTCGCCGTGGGCCCGCGTCATGATCAGAATGGGGAATATCACCGTGCTTCGTACCCGCGGAACGCGTCGCGTAGTTACAGCCTTGGCCGTAGCCGCAGCCGCCGCACTAGTCGTGCCGACCAGCGCATCCGCACAGCCATTGGTGCCGATGGCACCGGCAGATCTGCCCGCAGCACCGGCTGATCCCGCTGCTCTGATCGCTCAGTTCCTTCCCGCTCCCGGTGAGCCCATGCCGAACCTTGCCGAGGTGGAAGCACTCGCCTCGTTCGCACCGGCCATTCTCGGTGCCGCAGCCGGACCCGCCGATGTGGGAGCCGCTCCGGCCGCCGACCTGCTGGGTCAGGCCCGCGCGCTGCTCGAGACGGCGCAGCTGCCGGACCAGGTCAAGGCCCTGCTCGAGCGCGTCATCACGTTCCTGGACGGCTCCGGCGGCGGCGGACCGGACCTGCCGGCCGACGGACCCGTCATCGCCCAGTTCCTGTACCCGACGCTCGGCATGGGGTGCATCTCCGACACCGCAGATTCCGTCGGAACCGCTCTGGCCGTACCCGGCCCCGCCACTCTGCCGCCTCCCGGACCGGGTGCAGGCCAGGCCGGCTTCGTCTTCACCGCCCTCGGCACCGCACCGATCGCCGCAGAGCAGGCAGCCCCTCTGACGGTGACCTGGCTCAACATCGACAACCGTCGCTCGGGTACCCAGGATCTGACCGGCGCGGCCATGATCAACGCCGACGGTCCGGCGACGTTGTCCGCGATTGCCGACACCGGCCCCGGACGCGTCCTGTCGGTCGTCTCCGGTTCGATCACCACGCAGTCGAAGGAAGACCCGGCGGCAGCGCCGCGCAGCTGCACCTTCCTGCCCACCATCGGTACGGTCTACGTTCCGTAGCTCGTAGCTGCACCACCGACGCAGTTCGCCCCCGGCTTCCATGAGAAGCCGGGGGCGAACTGTTGGTACAGGGCAATTCGGAAAGAATGTGCGCGAGCGGCAGACACCGAATGTCGCACTGCATTCAGAGATTGTCCGAATGAATTACATCGATGGTATTTCAGAGAATGTTGGTGGCAGATTTCGACCACTGCCCGTAATCGGCTTTGAGAATATTGTTGATGTCGACTTTGACGCCGCCCACGAAATCCTTGTCGATTCGGATCTGATGAATGTGCGCGTCGGGATGAACGAAACCCTTGGGTGTTCCCCAATTGTGCTGCCAATACCACTGGCCGAGTCCGGCGACCGAGGCCAATTCGATGGTCGGTGAATTGGCGTAGATCCCCGTGTTCTCGGCTCCGATCACCGACTGCCAGCCCAGGATGTACGGCGCGATCAAGGTTGCGAACTCCACTGCGGTGGGGTTGTCGTCGATGGACGCGTAGATCGGACGGTCAGCCGGACCACCGGCAGCCGTGTGGAGTTCGAGGCCACGCGTGGCATGCTTCACGCCCGCTGCGTACCCACCACGCCAATCCGACGTCGCGCCCTTGCCGAACTGGTAGTTCGAGACCACCTCCAGCCCGGCGGAGGTCAGCGAGTCCGCCTCGGACTTACGCATCGGCTTGCCGATCATCCAGTTCGCGTCCGGCCGCCGATCGGAGACGTATCGAACAGCCCCGAGGTGACCGGCCTGCTTGATCGCCGAGGCAGACGGCACCCCACCCGAATAGTCGACGAGTGTGCCGAGTCCGGCGTCGGCGTGCGCGGTCGCCGTGCCCAGCGCAACCAATCCGACGGCAGCCGCGGACCCCGCGGCGGCGTACTTGAACAGTTCACGTCGCGAAACCTGCACAGAAATCTCCATTGTCGTTCGATCGCCGCGGCGCGCCTACCCGAGAAATCGCACAACCACTGCTAGCTTCCATCGTTTGTCGTATCCCACCACAATCCCATCGGTACCGCCAGCCACACTGCTCACACGCATCACGTTTTCCTCCGGCTTCACACGAGCACCTCGAGCATCGACATCGCGAACATGAATATGGTGGAGAGGACGATGCACGGACGAACGCGCTGAGGAGTGGATGGACATGGGCGTAACGCTTGCCAAGGGTGGAAATGTCTCGCTGACCAAAGAAGCACCGAATCTGACCGCCGTCAGCGTGGGACTGGGCTGGGATGTCCGCGCCACCACCGGCGGCGATTTCGATCTCGACGCCAGCGCCATCGGACTTCGCACCACGAAGAAGGCACTGAGCGACAGCTATTTCGTCTTCTACAACAACCTGCGCTCCCCCGACGGTGCCATCGAGCACACCGGCGACAACCGGACCGGCGAGGGCGAGGGCGACGACGAGAGCATCGATGTCGACCTGGTGGCCCTGACCCCGGACGTCGACTCCATCGTCTTCCCGGTGTCCATTCACAACGCCGACGCCCTGGGCCAGAACTTCGGTCAGGTCGTCAACGCCTTCATCCGCGTGGTGGACAAGTCCGACGGGCGCGAACTCGCCCGCTTCGACCTCAGTGAAGACGCCTCCACCGAAACCGCAATGGTGTTCGGCGAGCTGTACCGGCGCGGGGCCGAATGGAAGTTCCGCGCCATCGGCCAGGGCTATGCATCGGGCCTGGAGGGAATCGTGCGCGACTTCGGGATCGACGTGGGCTGAGTTCTCCGCGAACTGTCTCGAATGCACCGTCTCGATTGGACAACGGATTCCGGCTGAGCTTGTGACGTCGAGATGATGTGTGGTGATATCAGCGCAACCGCAACATAAGCCACATCAGTCACAGGAGTCACACATGTCTCGTCGCCTCGGCCGCTTGGCGGGCGCGCTCGCGCTCTCCTGCGCGGCATTGCTCGCTGTTCCCGCCACCGCGGCAGCGGATCCGGCACCGGCCGATCCGCTGGCGCAGGCAATCGCCGCACTGCAGGGACAGGGCGGTGCCTCGCTCGACGCCGCGACCGCGATCGCCGACTCACGCACCCCGGTCGCCGAGGATGCGAACGTCGATCCGTTCGCCGCACTGAACGCAGCCAACAAAGCCCTCACCGACTTCGGCATCACGCCGTTCTTCTACCCCACCGCAGCGATCAACTGCTCCGCAACGGCGAGCTCGCCCCTCGGCATCGTTCCCGGTGTCGCGGGCGGAGCGGCAGGACCGTGGCCGCAGCTGACCGCGCCGGCCATCCCCACGTTGCCGTTCCTGCCGTCCATCGAGATTCCCGAGCTCAATGCAGTCGACAAGGGCGAAACGATGTTCGCATTCGTCCCGGCCGGAATCGTGAACGATTCCGAGAACAAGACCGGGATGCAGGTCGCCTGGTTCAACGTCAACACCCTGCAGGGCGGATTCGCCGACTTCGGCGGCTTGGCAACCACTCTCGCCGATTCGATCCTCACCAATTCCGGCGTGCCCGACGCGGCGAAGGACATCGTTCGGCCGTTCGTCATCGGCGCGATCGACTCGCTGCCTGCCGCCGGTGCCCGCGCCGTACCCGTCGAAACCGGATCGGGAACCGTTCTCGCCGCGGTGTTCGGCACCGTGAACCACAAGGCCCTCGACGGTTCAGACAAGAGCTGCTTCTTCTTCCCCACCGTCGGCATGATCAACGTCGCCTAGGGGTTACGCAAGACCACGAAAGGCCCTGCAGCGCACTGCTGCAGGGCCTTTCGGCCTTTACGCTCTGACGACTCGGCCCAGCCGTCCCAGGACCGCCTGCATCTCGGTGTGTTCCGATCGCGCCGCCCAGGGGCGTTGTCTGTTTCTTCCCCGCATCTGCATCGCGGCGCCGGTCACGAGGTCACCGTTGGGGGCGAAATGCACGCGAACGATCTCGTTGAGTGAGCGCCCCAACCCGAAACCCGGTACGACACTGCAGAACCCGTACGGAAACAACGGTGCATCGGGTTCGTTGTACTTTCCACCGACGAACACCGGGCCGCCGGTACGGAAGTCGCGGCACTGCGCGATGAAGCCGTGGAACGCACGACCCTTCTCACGTCCGTAGTACGCGATACCCACCCGCC
>NZ_NPFP01000044.1:0-33225 GCF_002259145.1 Rhodococcus sp. 15-2388-1-1a
CCCCAACACCAGCACCCCGCCCCGCCCTTCAGCAGATCGACTCCGCCCTGTCTCCACGGTAATTGGACCACGAACGGTACGGGTGTGCCATTGTCTTGTGACGAGTCACCATCGAACTCAGAACGACGTGGTGATGTCATCACTGTCGAAATCGCCTGCATCCGAACGCAGTTCCGCCAAGATACGAACGAGCGCCATCAGCTTGTCACGCGCCAGTCCGGGGCGTGCGAACACCAGCGAGTTCAGGCGCTCGGTGGCCTCGACTGCCAACGTGCGTCCCTGCTCGGTGATTTCGACCAGCGTGGTGCGCCGATCACTCGGATGCGGGATGCGCCGAACGTATCCCACGGACTCGAGGCGGTCGACAGCGTTGGTCACGCTCGTGGGATGCACCTGCAGACGTGCACTCGCCTTCGCCATCGGCAGAGCCCCGTTCTTGGTGAAGGTCAACAACGTCAGCAATTCGTAGCGCGAAAACGTCAGTCCCGTCGGCTTCAACGCTTCCTCGACACGGGCGAGCATGATCTGCTGCGCACGCATCAACGACGTCACTGCGGCCATACCGTCGGCGGCGTCGGACCACCCGTGCTTGGTCCACTGGCGATGTGCCTCTGCAATGGGGTCGAGGGGAAGCGGAGACGGTGCTGGCATACCGACCATCCTCCCACGGTGGCCGGTTCCGGCGTCTACCGAATCACGACGCGAGGTACTGCGAGGGATACGCGATCCGTGATCGCTGCGCGGGCCAGCGAGATCTGCTCTCGGGCTTCGGCTGTGCGGGCGGTATCGGTGTCGCCTGCGGCCAACGCGCGGTCCAGCAGGTCCAATTGGGTCAGAACGGCGTCGACGTTCTCGGAATGCTGTGCCGCACGACCGACTCGCTCGGCGAGACGTATGCCGGCCTGCACCACCATGGGACTGCCGGTGCCGTAGATCCGTACGGCGTCGAGGGCATGGTCGATCAGTGACGGAACGCCGACGCGACGGGTGATCACCCGTACGGTGCCGTCGGAGCCGCACCGAGCGCGAGAGGGCCTGGGACGCTGGACGACCGCGACGAGTCCGACCGTGAGATCGTCGATGGCGTTGCGTGCCGTGTAGGGGTCGTTGACGCCTGTCGACAGGGCCCGTACTGCCATCTCGGTCATCTGTTCGACGGCGAAGGCGATGTCGTGTCGGGGTGTTCGACTGGTGCCGATGTCGAACGACCCTCGAACTCGTTCGATCGCGTCCGCGGAGATGTCCGTCGAACGGTCGGCCAGAATGTCGGCGAGCGGTTCGCCGGCAACGACATGGTCACCGGGTACTCGGTGAATGTCGATTACGGTGTCGGTGTCGGTCGCGATGTTCAGTACGGCGCTCTCGTCGATGTCGATGATCACCCCGGACTCCTCGGCCAGCACCGTGGTGTAGACGGGCGGCTTGACGATGCCCTCCGCCGACGCCGCATCAGCGGGTTGCTCGGGCGGGTACAGCGCGTCCACGGACTCCGACAGTTCGTCTCGGACGCGGGCAGACAGTGTTGCCACCTGGATCGACTGCGCGATGTGATGAATGAAGTAGACGAGCACCCCCACGTCGACCACCGCGAGTGCGACGGCAACGTTGACGGCGATGTCCGGCACGAAGACAGATCCGTCGGATTCGATCGAGCGAATCGACCGCAGCACCATCAGTGAGTACAGGAACGTGGCGCCGAAGATGCCGAGCACCACCTGGTTGCCGCGATCGGCCATGAAGTTGCGCACCAGGCGGGGGCCGTACGAGGAACTGGCGGTGGCGAGGACCGAGATGGTGATGGAGAACGATGTCGCGGCCACACCGAGCATGGACCCGCCGATGGCGCCGAGGATGTCTCGGCTGCCACTGGCACCCACGTGATAGAGCAGCGAGCCCGTCAGATCCACCCGGGTATCGAGCAGATAGCGATCGAGACTCACCAGAGCCTGCGCGAGCACGAGTGCGACAACTCCGAGGACGGCAGGAATGAACCAGAACGATTCCCGCAGCTTCGCCATGTGTTCCTTCATGACGCACAGTCTTCCCCGGGGTATCCGAATCAACCCTCGAGGTTCGAATCACGATGATCGAAAGGGTGGATCTCGGACAGCGAACACGGCATCGTCATCGGCGATGCGGGTGTGGCCGAGCGGCTAGGCACCGGCCTGCAAAGCCGTTCACACGGGTTCGAATCCCGTCGCTCGCTCGAAGATCGGGACCGGCCGACAACGGCCGGTCCCGATCGATGTCGTGTCAGGCCAGTAGCGCGGGCTTTCGAGCCACGGTCACAGCCCAGTCCGCGTCGCCGCGCCAGGGCCGGAGATCCCACGTCGCGAATCGGTGCTCGAGGACGAAGCCGACCGCCGCCAGATCCTCGTCGAGCATGTCGACCGTGTACTCCCGATCGGTGGCGAATCCGGTGACGAACACCCCGCCGTCGGTCAGGTGGGCCCAGATACGTTGGAGCGCTGCGCGTTCGGTACCGGGCTTCATGAAGACCAGTACGTTGCCCGCTGCCACGGCCGCGTCGAACGTCCGTCCCAGATCCAGTGTCGTCAGATCGGCGACGTGGACGTCGAGTTCGGGGTGCGCTCGCGCGGCCTCGGCCAGAACAGGATCGAGATCCACTGCGGTCACACGGTGTCCGCGTCGTGCCAATTCCACACCGAGTCGGCCGGTCCCGCATCCGGCATCGAGAATGCTCGACGCGGGGGAGACCACCGCATCGACCATGCGGGCTTCACCGTGCAGATCCACGCCGCTTTCGGCCAGGCGGTCGAATCGCTCGATGTACCGTGCGGAATCGTCTGCGGAATTCTCTGCTTGCCAGCGTGTGGTCACCCCGCCAGGGTAGGTCAGGCCAGGGAGTCGAGGGCCGACCGGGCTTCGACGACCCGGGCGCGGGCTGCCTCGAGTGCCTCCGCCGTAAACTCCGCCTGCACGACACCGGCCTCGTGTGCTTCTCGTGCAGCCTGCGCTCTGGCTCTGGCGGCCTCCAGCTCGGCCTCGATCTGCTCTACTTCCGTTGCAGCGCTTCGTAGTTCGGATGCCGTCCGTTCGGTGTCGGACTGCGCTTCCGCGGATTCGACGGCCGCGGCGTCGAGGTCGGATTCGGCCGACTCGAGTTCGGCGAGCAGTCGGTTCCGTTCGGCTTCGTCGGTTTTCTCCCGGTCGTCCTCGACCTCAGGAGATGCCGGGTCCGACTCTTCGTCGTCATCATCATCGTCGGGCGAGTCCGGAACGATCGAGAGCAGCGCAGGTCCGAAGCCGCTGTACGTTTCGGCCACCACGGTTCTGCCCGCGCGGACACGGTCGCGTATTTCGGCATCGGCCATCGCCGCGTTCAGGGTGTTGGAGATCTCGCGGGCTGCGTTGTCGCCGACGGTCGCCCCGAGGTCGCGTCCGAGCGAGACTGCTCGGTCGGACAGGGCGCGTATCGAAGCGCTTCGGGCAGTGGACAATTCACGTAGCCGGTGGCCGTCGCCGCGCTGCTGTGCACGTTCGAGTTGCTCACCCAGATCGAACAGTTCCGCCAGGGCCGATTCGTCTCGCCGAGCGAGTGTGTTCACCAACCACGCCACGAGAGTGGGCTTGCGAAGGGCACCGATGCGGGTGGCACCGGCTTTGTCGCCGGCCTTCTTGAACCGGGTGACGTATGCGGCGCGATGCGAGACGAAATCAGCGGGAGGGAGTGAATACAGGTCGTCGACGACGGTCTCGACTCGGGGGAGATTCTCGGACATCGAAGTCCACCGTCTCGTTCGAGCAGCCACCGTCCGACGGTGACGTGCGTGAAAGATGTGTGCCCCCGGCAGGATTCGAACCTGCGGCCTTTCGCTCCGGAGGCGAACGCTCTATCCCCTGAGCTACGGGGGCGCACCGGACGAACCGGTGTGCCTGTTGGGCTGTACGAAAGACTAGCGCATCCGCTGCCCGAGCCGAAATCACCCCTCGGGCAGCGGCTGCGCACCCTTCTCGGCGAGCATCTGCTTCATCAGCGTCGACTCGCTGGTCTGGGTGGCAACCATGGACTTCGCCAGATTGATCACCGCCGGTGACTGCGCGTGAATCTGCGCGTACTCCATCATCGCCAGGCCGCCCTCGTGGTGGCGCAGCATGAGCTGTAGGAACATCACGTCGACGTCCGAGCCGGTGGCCTGGCGAAGAGCGGCGAGTTCAGCGGAACTGGCCATGCCCGGCATGGCCCTGGTCGGATCCGAGGATCCGGGATCCATGGACATCCCGCCCATCGAGTGACCGTGAGAGTCGTCCTCGGTCATCCAGGTCATGTAGCCGTCGGTCGCGATCGGCGCTCGGTCCCACAGGGCCAACCAGCCCTGCATCTGTCCCACCTGGTTCTGCTGCGAGGTGAGCATGTCGAACGCCAAATTCTTGACGGCTTGATCGGAGGCGTTGGTCAACGCCACCGCGGCCATCTCGATGGCTTGGTTGTGGTGCACGGTCATGTCCTGAGAGAAACCGACATCGACCGAGTCCGCGGCGGGTGCACTGTCGTCGCCGCCCAACGGACTCTGCACCAGAAAGCCCAGGGCGAAGCCGATCGCCAGAACGGCGATCAGCGCCAGCGCCACCAGCGCTGTGCGCTGACTCGGCTTGGCCGCGGACGTGGTGACTCCCGCGTTCTCGGTCGGTGTCGGTTCGGTCATCAGTTGGTGGGGATCTGGAGATCGCTGGGCAGCTGCGCCCCGCCGGCTCCGCCGGTCTCGCTGGCGTCGGGAGTGATTCCGGCACCGTCCATCGGCACCGCATCGGCACCGGGCGCGGATGCATCGAACAGCGGCGGGTTGTCCGGGTCGAAGCCGTCGCTACCGTCGCCGGTGCTGGACGGGACCGATGCGCAGCTGGCACCGACCTCCGGGTAGGCGAAGCGGTTCAGGCGCAGTGCAGAGACGAACTGGCCGATGCGTTCGTCGTCCACGCTGTCCAACTTGAGCTGGTGGCCCCAGGACTGCAGCGAGACCGGGGAATCGAGGCCGGGGTACGGCGACATCATCATCTGCGTTTCACCGTCGACACGATCGGCCAGCGACTGGACCTGGTCCGCGTTCAGATCGTCGGGGTTGTAGGTGACCCAGACGGCGCCGTGCTCGAGGGAGTGCACCGCATTCTCGGTACGGATGGCCTCGGGATAGACGATTCCCGTGCAGGTGGCCCAGACGGCATCGTGCGGTCCACCGAACGGCGGCGACTGGTCGTAGGCGACCCGCTGCGTGCGCCCGACGTGCAGAGCCGCGGGGTACTCCTGCACGGTCACGCCCTCGATGCCGGTCGACGGATCCTGGTTGGCCTCGCTGGGCGCGAACTTCTGCGCCTCGGCTCGGTCCTGATACTTCGGATACAGATTGATCCCGAGGCCCGCAACGAGACCGACAACCACAACGACACCGGCAACCGTCAGCCAGGGAATCTGCCTGCCCGTGGCGGTGGGTACGCCGCCCTTCTTCTTACGAGCTGACTTCTTGTTGGCTGCATTGATGGCTTTGTCTGCCTTCGCAGCCGACTTGTTCTGACTGCCTTTGTCGGGACCCGTTGGCATCGCTGTAGTTGCTCTCTCAGTCGAGGAAAGGTGGTGGTCGGTCGCGCTGGTGATGCGTATCTGCTGGTGACGGCATCATTGGATGAGCGTCGACACAGAGCGCCCTCACTGTACGTTCTCTGCCTGAGAGCGTGTTCAGAGCCTGCGCGGACCGCGTCGGCCGAGGCTGCTCGCGGGCAGACGGGCAGTGGATGCGAGGACGCCGCGCACCAGCCAATAGGATAGCTACCTGTGACTCCCGCCGATCTTGCCGAACTGCTCCACGCGACCGCCGCGAAGGTGCTTGCCGACCGCGGCCTGGATACATCCGTACTCCCTGCGAAGCTGACCGTCGAGCGTCCCCGCAATCCCGAGCACGGCGACTACGCGACCAACGTGGCACTCCAGGTCGCGAAGAAGGCCGGAGCCAATCCCCGCGACTTCGCCGGCTGGCTCGCCGAGGCTCTCGCGGCCGACGCCGCCATCGCCGACGCCGATGTCGCAGGCCCCGGATTCCTGAACATCAGGCTGGCCGCCGCAGCGCAAGGCGAGATCGTTGCCCGCGTGCTCGCAGCAGGCGCGGCCTTCGGCAACGGTTCGTCGATGGCAGGCAAGAAGGTCAATCTCGAGTTCGTCTCGGCCAACCCGACCGGCCCGGTGCACCTCGGCGGTACCCGGTGGGCAGCCGTCGGCGATGCGCTCGGTCGGATCCTGACCGCCCACGGTGCCGAGGTCACTCGCGAGTACTACTTCAACGATCACGGCGCTCAGATCGCCCGCTTCAGCCGGTCCCTGATCGCCGCGGCCAAGGGCGAACCCGCTCCGGAGAACGGCTACGCAGGCGAGTACATCGCCGAGATCGCGGAGCAGGTGCTGGCGAAGGAGCCCGAAGCGCTCGCGCTGGCCCCCGAGGCACAGGAAGAGACGTTCCGATCGATCGGCACCCAGCTGATGTTCGACCGGATCAAGGCCAATCTGCACGAGTTCGGCGTCGACTTCGACGTCTACTTCCACGAGAACTCGCTGTTCGAATCCGGATCCGTGGAGAAGTCGGTCGAGTACCTCAAGAGCTCGGGGAGCCTCTACGAGGAGGACGGTGCCTGGTGGCTGCGGTCCACCGAGTACGGCGACGACAAGGATCGTGTCGTCATCAAGAGCGACGGCAACGCCGCCTACATCGCCGGCGACATCGCCTACTTCCAGAACAAGCGGCAGCGCGGCTTCGATCTGTGCATCTACATGCTCGGAGCAGACCACCACGGCTACATCGGACGGCTCAAGGCGGCCGCAGCTGCATTCGGAGACGACCCCGCGACCGTCGAGGTGCTGATCGGCCAGATGGTCAACCTGGTGCGCGACGGCGTGGCCGTGAAGATGAGCAAGCGCGCCGGAACCGTCATCACGCTCGACGACCTGGTCGACGCCATCGGCGTCGACGCTTCTCGCTATGTCATGGTTCGGTCGTCCGTCGACTCCAGCATCGACATCGACCTCGCCCTGTGGGCGAGCGCGAGCAACGAGAACCCGGTGTACTACGTCCAGTACGCCCACGCCCGCCTGGCCTCGCTCGCGCGCAATGCCGCCGAACTGGGAATCAGCGCGGAGCAGCCGGATCTGAGCCTGCTCACCCACGAGCAGGAAGGCGAGCTGATCAGGACGATCGGCGAGTACCCACGAGTGGTGGCCAGCGCCGCCGAACTACGCGAACCACACCGGATCGCCCGCTATCTCGAAGAGCTGGCGGGGGCCTACCACCGTTTCTACGGTGCGTGTCGAGTACTTCCACAAGGAGACGAGGAGCCCGGACCTGTGAACACCGCACGACTGGCGTTGGGGAACGCGACCCGGCAGGTCCTGGCCAACGGCCTCGAACTGCTCGGGGTCAGCGCACCGGAGCGCATGTGAGCGCACATCCGGCAGGACCCAAGCATGCCGATGCCCCCTCGAAAGAGTCGATGTCCCATCGCCCGGCCGACGCGTCGGAGATGACGACGCTGCCCGAGCAGGTGTGGCCCCGCAACGCCGAGCGCGGTAAGGACGGAACCGTCCGTCTCGCCGGAGTGTCGGTCACCGATCTTGCGGAGCAGTACGGCACACCGTTGTTCGTCATCGACGAGGACGACTTCCGTTCGCGCTGCCGTGAGATGGCCGCCGCATTCGGGGCACCCGAACGAGTTCACTACGCCTCCAAGGCTTTCCTCTGCGGAGAGATCGCACGCTGGGTGGCCGACGAAGGGCTCTCACTCGACATCTGCTCCGGAGGCGAGCTGGCCATCGCGTTGGCTGCCGGATTCCCAGCCGACCGAATTGCCATGCACGGCAACAACAAATCGGTCGCCGAGCTCGAGGCGGGCGTGCGCGCAGGCGTCGAGCATGTGGTACTCGATTCCAACATCGAGATCGACCGTCTCGACGGCGTCGCCGGTGCGGCCGGTGTGGTGCAAGACGTTCTGATTCGCATCACCGTCGGTGTCGAGGCGCATACGCACGAGTTCATCGCCACCGCGCACGAGGATCAGAAGTTCGGCTTCTCGCTCGCCGACGGCTCGGCGCTCGAAGCTGTTCGTCGCGTGTTCGCTGCCGACAACCTTCGACTCGTCGGACTGCACAGTCACATCGGTTCGCAGATATTCGAGGTGGACGGCTTCGAGTTGGCAGCGCACAAGGTCATCGGGCTGCTGCGAGACATCGTCTCGGAGTTCGGCGTCGACAAGACGGCGCAGATCTCTACACTCGATCTCGGTGGCGGCATGGGTATTTCGTACGTGCCGAGTGATGATCCGCCGCCGGTGGAGCAGCTCGCGGCCAAGCTGACCGCCATCGTGGAGACCGAGTCCGCTGCAGTGGGTCTACCGGTCCCGACGATCGCCGTCGAGCCGGGCCGCGCCATCGCCGGACCGGGCACCGTCACGCTCTACGAGGTCGGCACGATCAAGGATGTCACCGTCGACAAGTCGACGCGCAGGCGCTACATCAGCGTCGACGGCGGCATGAGCGACAACATCCGAACCTCGCTGTACCAGGCCGAATACGACTGTCGGCTGGTCTCGCGCTCGAGCGATGCCGAGGCCGTCGTGGCTCGGGTGGTCGGAAAGCACTGCGAGAGCGGCGACATCGTCATCAAGAACACATGGATGCCGGCAGACGTCGGGCCGGGTGACCTGCTCGCGGTGGCGGCCACCGGGGCGTACTGCTACTCCATGTCCAGTCGCTACAACCTGCTGACGCGGCCCGCTGTGGTGGCGGTCAAGGATGGGCGATCGCGCCTGATCCTGCGGCGGGAAACCATCGAAGATCTGCTCAGCTTGGAGGTTCAGCCATGACATCGAAGCCGATAGGCGTCGCCGTACTCGGACTCGGAAACGTCGGCAGCGAAGTCGTTCGAATCCTCACCGAGAACGCCGAGGATTTCGAAGCGAGAATCGGTGCGCCACTGGAGATTAGGGGCATCGCTGTGCGTCGAGTCGACGGCGATCGTGGAGTTCCGGCCGAGCTGCTCACCGACGATCCGGCCGAGCTCGTCGGCCGCGACGACGTCGACATCGTCGTCGAGGTTCTCGGCGGCATCGACATTCCCCGCAAGCTGGTGCTCTCTGCCCTGGAGAAGGGTAAGTCCGTCATCACGGCGAACAAGGCCCTGCTGGCCGAGTACACCGGAGAACTGGCCGACGCGGCCGAGAAGTCGCGTGCCGACCTGTATTTCGAGGCCGCCGTGGCCGGAGCAATTCCTGTGGTTCGCCCGCTGATGCAGTCCCTCGCGGGTGACCGCGTGAACAAGGTCGCCGGCATCGTCAACGGCACCACCAACTTCATCCTCTCTGCCATGGACGAGACCGGCGCGGACTACGCCGAAACCCTCGCCGAGGCGGGGCGTCTGGGTTACGCCGAGGCCGACCCGACCGCCGACGTCGAAGGCTACGACGCTGCATCGAAGGCCGCCATCCTGGCGTCCATCGCGTTCCACACGCGAGTCACTGCCGGTGACGTCTACCGCGAGGGCATCAGCAAGATCACCTCGGACGATCTCGAGACCGCGAAATCCCTCGACTGCACCATCAAGCTGCTGGCCATCTGCGAGCGGATCGTCACGCCCAAGGGCAAGGAGCGAATCTCCGCTCGGGTCTACCCCGCGCTCGTTCCGTTGAACCACCCGTTGGCATCGGTGAACGGTGCGTTCAACGCCGTGGTCGTCGAAGCAGAGGCTGCCGGACGCCTGATGTTCTACGGCCAGGGTGCAGGCGGTGCGCCGACCGCGTCCGCAGTACTCGGCGATCTGGTGATGGCCGCTCGCAACAAGTTCTACGGCGGACGAGGCCCACTCGAATCCAAGTACGCCAAGCTCAAGGTGGCCCCCATGGGTGACATCCTCACTCGCTACTACGTCAGCATGCAGGTGGCGGACAAGCCCGGCGTTCTCGCCACCGTTGCGGCCGAATTCTCCAAGCGCGATGTCAGCATCTCCACGGTGCGTCAGCAGGGCTCGGGTGACGGAGCCAGGCTCGTCGTCGTCACCCACCTCGCGGCCGACTCCGCACTGTCCGACACCGTTGCATCCCTCGAGCAGCTCGACGTCGTCGTTCACGTCGCCAGCGTTCTCCGATTGGAAGGCACCACCGTATGAGCGTCCACACCCCCTGGCCCGGTCTGATCGAGGCATACCGTTCGCGTCTGGCGATCGGCCCGGACTGGAAGACCGTCACGCTGCGCGAGGGCGGCACTCCGCTGTTGCCGGCCGGGCACCTGTCCGAACTGACCGGGTGCACAGTGCATCTGAAGGTCGAAGGCCTCAACCCCACCGGCTCCTTCAAGGACCGCGGGATGACCATGGCCGTCACCGACGCGCTCGCCCGAGGTCAGGAGGCCGTTCTCTGCGCCTCGACCGGCAACACCTCGGCCTCCGCAGCCGCCTATGCGGCCAAGGCCGGAATGAGCTGTGCCGTACTGGTTCCGCAGGGCAAGATCGCCATGGGCAAGCTCGCTCAGGCAGTCATGCACGGAGCGAAGATCATTCAGGTGCAGGGCAACTTCGACGATTGCCTCGAGCTGGCCCGCAAGACCACGGCCGAGTTCCCGACCATCGGTCTGGTCAACTCCGTCAATCCTGTTCGCATCGAAGGCCAGAAGACTGCGGCCTTCGAGATCTGTGACGCCCTCGGCGACGCACCGGACATCCATGCACTGCCGGTCGGCAACGCAGGCAACATCACCGCGTACTGGCGCGGTTACTCGGAGTACTTCCGTGACGGTCTCACCACGCGCAAGCCACGGATGCTCGGAGTCCAGGCCGCAGGCGCCGCACCTCTGGTTCACGGTGCGCCGGTGAAGGACCCGGAAACGATCGCCACTGCGATCCGGATCGGCTCGCCCGCATCCTGGAACGGTGCCGTCAATGCCAAGGAAGAATCGAACGGAGCCTTCCGCGCAGCGACCGACGAGGAGATCCTCGAGGCGTACCGATTGATCGCGAAGACCGAGGGCGTGTTCGTCGAGCCCGCTTCCGCGGCCAGTGTTGCCGGGCTCCTCGCAGCACGAAAGGAAGGCTGGCTCGAACCCGGCCTGACCGTCGTGTGCACGGTCACCGGAAACGGCCTCAAGGATCCCGACACAGCACTGTCGGGAATGCCTGTGGTGGAACCCATTTCGGTCGATCCCGTCGCTGTCGCGGCTGCGCTCGAGCTGGCCTGAGTTGACGGAATCTCCGGCCATGACGACGACACTCCCCATCGGGCTCACGGTCACCGCGCGCGTCCCGGCGTCCAGTGCCAACATCGGACCCGGATTCGACAGTCTCGGAATCGCTTTGGGGCTGTACGACGAGATCGAGGTCACGACCACCGCGTCGGGACTTCGGATTCACGTCGACGGTGAGGGTTCGGCGGACGTGCCGTGGGGCCCGACGCATCTGGTGGTGCGCGCCATCGAGCGGGGACTCGAAGCGGCCGGAGTGTGGGCCGACGGCCTGGATGTCCACTGCCGCAACCTGATTCCCCATTCGAGGGGGCTCGGTTCCTCGGCGTCGGCTGTGGTCGGGGGCCTCGCTGCCGCCAACGCGCTCGCCGCGAAAGTGGATCGGTCGCTCGCGCTGTCGGAGAGCCAGCTCGTCCAGCTGTCGTCGGAGTTCGAGGGTCATCCCGACAACGCGTCGGCGAGTTGCCTCGGCGGTGCGGTCGTGTCGTGGAGCGAACCGCCCAATGCCAGTGTGACGGCGCGGAAGTACGCAGCGGTACGTCTCGAGGTGCATCCGAGCATCAAGGTCGTCGTGCTCGTACCGTCCGAACGCTCGTCGACGTCGCACACCCGGGGACTGTTGCCCGAGTTGGTGCCCCATCGTGACGCGGCCTTCAACGTCAGCCGGAGCGCGCTCGCGGTGGTGGCACTGACCGAGCGTCCGGATCTGTTGATGTCCGCGACGGAGGACCTGCTGCATCAAGGTCAGCGCGCTCAGGCGTTACCCGACACCACTCGCTGGATCGCCACCTTGCGCGCGCGGTCCATCGCGGCGGTTGTGTCCGGCGCGGGACCGACGGTCATGGCGCTGTGCACCGAGGAGTTTCCGGCCGATCTGCGTGACGCCGCATCGGCCGAGGGGTGGCGGGTCCTCGACCTCGACGTGGCCGACGGAGTCACCGTCGCGTGACAAACGCGTCAGTAGGGTTCTTGCCGAGTGGGGACAACGGCGCTATGGTGAACCCTGTCCGTACATCGTGCGCTTCAGACGCCGGTTTCGTCAGGGCAATCAGGTCGCTGTATTCGGGGGATTCAAACGTCCGAGTGATGTGACGCTCCTGACTCGATCCTCCCCGTGGTTCTCTGCGGTCTCGGATCGATGGTGTCGTCGACGGAGTGCGTCGAACATGAACGGCAATATCCGAGCTCGGCAGAACGCCGAACTGCGGAACGAACCCTCGGCTGCGCATCGAGCGAGCGAGGGAAGGAAAGGACCTCCGTGACCGATACGGAACTTATCTCTGCGCCCGAAACGTCACGCCGACGTGCCGGCCTGTCCGGAATGGTTCTCACCGAGCTGCGCAGCCTCGCTGGTGAACTCGGCATCAAGAGCGTTTCCGGTATGCGCAAGGGCGATCTGATCGCTGCGATCTCCGAGCGGCAATCGGGCAGCGCACCGGCCAAGTCGGACGCACCGAAGTCGGACGCACCGAAGTCCGACGCACCCAGGTCGCGTCGCGCCGCTGCATCCGCGCCCGCCGTCGAAGATCGGCCTGCAGCCGAGGCGGCACCGAAGCAGTCGGCTCCCGAAGCGCCGTCCTCGGACGCCCCCGCGGCGCAGTCGGGCGATTCTGCCGATGCGGCTCCCGAGACGGGTCGCCGGACACGCGGCCGTCGTGCCGCAGGTCGTCGCGCCGGTGCTCCCGATCAACTCCCACTCGACGACAGCAACGATTCGGCCGGATCCGCTCCCGCGGCGGCCGATTCGCCCGCAGCCGCGCCGCAGACGGAGAAGCCGGACGAGACCGGCGACAACGCCGCCACCGAGCGCCCGCGCCGTAGCCGCGGCGAACGCAACCGCCAGGACGGGTCGGAACGCGAACCGCGTGACGCCGACGGCACCCGCGACAACGCGAGCCGCGACTCCGGAAACCGCAATCAGGGCGACCGGGACGGCTCCAACCGCGAGAACGGCAACCGTGACAACGGAAACCGCAATCAGGGCGACCGGGACAACTCCAACCGGGACAGCGGCGGTCGCAATCAGGGCGGTCGCAATCGCAACCAGGGCGACGGTCGCAACGACAACCGCAACGAGGATCGCAACAACGGTCCGCGTGACAACCGCGACAACAACCAGGACGACGACGGTGAAGGCCGCGGACGCCGGGGACGTCGGTTCCGCGAACGTCGTCGCGGACGTGACCGTGGCGAAGGCAACGAGGGTGGCGGTGGCCGCGAGCGCGACACCGAGATTCGCGAAGACGATGTTCTGCAGCCGGTAGCCGGCATCCTCGACGTCCTCGACAACTACGCGTTCGTCCGCACCTCCGGCTACCTCGCCGGACCCAACGACGTCTATGTCTCGATGAACCTCGTCCGCAAGAACGGCCTTCGACGCGGCGACGCGGTGACCGGCGCGGTTCGAGTGGCACGCGAAGGTGAGCAGTCGAGCCAGCGGCAGAAGTTCAACCCGCTCGTGCGTCTGGACACCGTCAACGGGGGAGAGGTCGAGGCCGCGCGCAAGCGTCCGGAATTCGGCAAGCTCACCCCGCTGTACCCCAATCAGCGACTGCGCCTCGAGACGCAGCAGAACATCCTGACCACGCGCATCATCGACCTGGTGATGCCGATCGGCAAGGGTCAGCGCGCGCTCATCGTCAGCCCGCCGAAGGCAGGTAAGACAAGCGTTCTGCAGGCCATCGCCAACGCGATCGCCATCAACAATCCCGAGTGCTACCTGATGGTCATCCTCGTCGACGAGCGTCCCGAGGAAGTGACGGACATGCAGCGCTCCGTCAAGGGCGAGGTCATCGCGTCGACGTTCGACCGGCCGCCGGGCGACCACACCGCGGTGGCCGAGTTGGCGATCGAGCGGGCGAAGCGTCTGGTCGAAGCCGGCCAGGACGTGGTGGTTCTGCTCGACTCGATCACCCGTCTGGGACGCGCGTACAACAACAGCTCGCCCGCATCGGGCCGAATCCTGTCCGGTGGTGTCGACTCGACGGCGCTGTACCCGCCGAAACGATTCCTCGGCGCGGCTCGAAACATCGAGCACGGTGGATCGTTGACGATCATCGCCACGGCCATGGTCGAAACAGGATCCACCGGCGACACCGTGATCTTCGAGGAGTTCAAGGGCACCGGTAACGCCGAGCTCAAGCTCGATCGCAAGATCGCCGAACGCCGCGTGTTCCCAGCAGTGGACATCAACCCGTCGAGCACACGCCACGACGAGTTGCTCCTCGCTCCCGACGAGGCTGCCGTTGTGCACAAGCTGCGTCGCGTGTTGTCCGGACTGGACTCGCATCAGGCCATCGACCTGCTGGTCGACCGTCTGAAGAAGAGCAAGAACAACCTCGAGTTCCTGATGGAAGTCTCCAAGACTGCGCCGGGCGGGACGAACGACTGACAATTGTTCTTCGGATCTTTCGTCCGGGGAACAAGCCGACAGGTGCGCGCGTTGTAAGCATCTGTCGGCACAGAAGTACCGGCGATTAGCAGGTCAGATGCACGCTCTGGCATAATCAACGGCCGAGTCCGGTTCCGGTTCACGTCTTCGATCGGCGAAGACGACCCGGCGACCACTAGAGAGAACGGTAAGGACACCATGAAGGCAGGAATTCACCCCGACTACACACTGACGACAGTCGTCTGTGGTTGCGGCAATACTTTCGAGACCCGAAGCACCACCGACAAAGAGCGCATCAGCGTCGAGGTCTGCTCGCAGTGCCACCCCTTCTACACCGGCAAGCAGAAGATTCTCGACACCGGCGGCCGCGTCGCTCGCTTCGAGGCTCGCTACGGCAAGCGCGCCGGCAAGAAGGCCGACGCAGACAGCTAGCTGTTTCGCCGACGCCCGTCCTGTACATCACAGGACGGGCGTCGGCTTTTTTGTGTCCACATCCAGTTGCACCGGCGTTCGAGAGTGAGTCATCAACATGGCGAGAACAGACAAGCCTTCGGCCATCGACGACATCCTCGCCGAACACTCCGGGCTCGAGCAGCAACTCGCCGATCCAGCTCTGCACAACGATCCCTCGGCTGCCCGCAGAGCAGGCAAGAGATTTGCCGAACTGGCCCCCATCATGTCCGCGCACACCAAGCTGACCTCCGCGCAGGACGACCTCGAAGCCGCGCGTGAGTTGGCGGCCGACGATTCGTCGTTCGCGTCCGAGATTCCCGACCTCGAGGCGACGGTGGTGCAGCTCGAGCAGACTCTGACCGACTTGCTGGCTCCCCGTGACCCGCACGACGGCGACGACATCGTGATGGAGGTCAAGTCGGGTGAGGGCGGCGAGGAATCGGCGCTCTTCGCGGCCGATCTCGCACGGATGTACGTGCGCTACGCGGAACGCCGTGGATGGCGTGTCGAGGTTCTCGACGCCAACGTCTCGGACCTCGGCGGATACAAGGACGCGACGCTGTCGATCAAGACCAAGGATCCTCTCGACGGCGTGTGGGCGCGGCTGAAGTTCGAGGGCGGCGTCCACCGCGTGCAGCGGGTGCCGGTCACCGAATCGCAGGGACGCGTGCACACCTCTGCGGCCGGAATCCTGGTGTATCCCGAACCGGACGAGGTCGAAGAGGTTCAGATCGACGAGACCGATCTGCGCATCGACGTGTATCGCTCGTCCGGCAAGGGCGGCCAGGGCGTCAACACCACCGACTCCGCGGTTCGGCTCACACACCTTCCCACGGGCATCGTGGTGACCTGCCAGAACGAGCGCTCCCAGCTGCAGAACAAGGCACGAGCGATGCAGGTTCTCGCAGCTCGCCTGCAGGCGGCCGCAGAGGAAGCAGCCAACGAAGAGGCCTCGGCCGGACGAGCCAGCCAGGTGCGTACCGTCGACCGCTCGGAGCGGATCAGAACCTACAACTTCCCCGAGAACCGCATCACGGACCACCGCATCGGGTTCAAGGCGCACAACCTCGACGCCCTGCTCGACGGCGAAATGGATGCGTTGCTCGACGCGCTTGCCAAGGCGGACCGCGACGCGCGCATGCAAGCAGAGTAGCTGCGGCACAGAGCTTTACAGATTTCGCCGGGCTGATTCACCGATCGGTGCGATACCCTGGCGGCCAGGTTCGACCCCGTAACAGCGCCCGAGAGGCACACCAGACATGAACCAGGCCTTGACTCCCGCAGGCGAGAACGCCGTGTCCGAGCTGTCGTCGCGCTACGGCGTCTCGACCGATGCCGTCCGCACGATGCTCGATGCCGTCAACAACGGCCGCGGCACCATGGCTCAGTTCAACATCCCTGAGCTCGGCGGCAGTGGGCAGTGGATGCGCGGCGGAATTGCCATGGTGGGCAACATGTTCGATCACGGACTCAAGAGCCGGGTCGACGGCCTCTGTCGAGACCTGTCTGCAGTGCTGGCGCAGCATCAGGTGTACCCGCCCAGAGAAACCGGTGGCAGCTCGTTCGGTGGCAACTCGTACGGCGGCGGCTCGTGGTGGCCGTCGGAACTCGGTGCGCCGAGCTCGAGCGGTGGTCAGAACGGGTCGCAGTACGCGGTGTTTCCGGGATCTCGACGCCTCGCCGTGTCGGCAGGCGGTGAACTGGCCGTCTACGACACTCTCGATCACTCCATCGGCGGAGTCCAGCAACAGCAGGGCGGTGGTCCGGGCTCGCTCGAGTTCACCAGCCAGTACGGCACGTTCACCGCAGGCAGCCTGCCTCGCGTCGACCAACCGTCGAGCGGAACGAACTCGCAGAACCGGTCGACGCCGCAATCCGCTCCGCAGACCTACGCGCAACCGTCCTCGTCGCAGCAGTCTCCGCAGTCCTCGAACCAGTCGCCTCGGAGCAACCCGTCAGGCGCGGACATCTCCGACATCACGGCGGCGATCGAGGCTCTCGCAGGTTTGCACGCGAAGGGCTTCCTCACCGACGACGAGTTCTACGCCAAGAAGTCGGAGTTGCTGGGACGCGTGTGACCGGGTTGTCGGTGGCTCGTGGCAGTCTGTACGGGTGAGCCGCAAGCCGTTACGTCTGGCCATCCTCGAAGCAACGTCGATGCTCGATGCTGCCGGTGTGCCGAGCCCGCGGGTCGATGCGGAACTGCTCGCTGCACACCTCGTCGGCGTGGACCGCGGCCGTCTCGGTCTGGTTCCTCTCGTCGAACCCGAGGTTGTCGAGGCGTATTTCCGGACCGTCGAGCAGCGCGCGAAACGCATTCCGCTGCAATACATCACGGGAACGACCTCGCTGGGCAACATCGACGTCGAAGTGGGACCGGGCGTGTTCGTGCCCCGGCCGGAAACCGAATTGTTGTTGGCCTGGGCTCTGGCGTTCCTCGAGAACGTCGACCACCACCCGCCGGTGATTCTCGATCTGTGCACGGGCTCGGGCGCATTGGCACTGGCGATCGCCAACGCTCGGCCGGACGCCGTCGTCCATGCCGTCGAGCTAGACCCGTCGGCATTGGCGTGGGCTCGGCGCAATGCGGACCTGCGCAGCGGCCACGGCGATACCCCGATCACACTGCACCACGGCGATGTCACGGCTCGAGATCTGTTGACCGAACTCGACGGTGCAGTCGACATGATCGTCGCCAACCCGCCCTACATTCCGGAGGGGGCAGACCTCGATCCCGAGGTGATCGATCACGATCCGCATATGGCGCTGTTCGGCGGTTCGGACGGCCTGTCGGTCATCGAACCGATGATCGGCAACATCGCCCGTTGGCTTCGGATCGGCGGCGGCGTCGCCATCGAACACGACGACTCCAATGGCAGCGAGGTGGCGGCGCTGCTCTCTCGGCGACGCGTGTTCACCGAGGTCACCGCGCATCCGGATCTGGCGGGTAGGCCCCGGTTCGTCGTTGCAGCACGGGCACAGCCGGTCCAGGCCTGACGACGGGAACGGCAGGCGGGCGACACCTGACATCACTTCGTTATCGAAGGTGGAAGGATAGGTGCCGTGAGTACCGTCTACGACTGCCGTGAAGCCGACGCGCGCGCTGCCGGATTGACCGCTGCCCGCGGTGCCCTCAAGTCCGGCCGACTCGTCGTCATGCCGACCGACACCCTGTACGGGATCGCCGCCGATGCATTCGACGGCAGCGCTGTCACGGATCTGCTGCGGGCCAAGGGCAGGGGACGCGATATGCCGGTTCCCGTGCTCGTCGGTTCGTGGAACACCATCGACGGCCTGGTCCAGAGTGTCCGGCCACGCACCCGAGACCTGATACGCGCCTTCTGGCCCGGTGCACTGAGCATCGTCGTGCAGCAGGCTCCATCCCTGGCCTGGGATCTGGGCGATGCTCAGGGCACCGTGATGTTGCGGATGCCGCTGCACCCGGTTGCGCTCGAGCTGTTGCGCGAGGTCGGCCCGCTCGCGGTGTCCAGTGCCAACATCTCCGGCAGTCCACCCGCCACCACCGTCACGGAGGCTCGGGATCAACTCGGCGGCTCGGCCGCGGTCTACCTGGACGGGGGACCGGCCGATCACGCGGTGGCGTCGACCATCGTCGATCTGACGAGCGATCGAGCACGAATTCTGCGGGTCGGTGCCATTCCCACCGAGAAGATTGCCGAGGTTCTCGGTGTCACCGCCGAAAGCCTGGTCCCGGGAGCGTCCTGACATGCCCGTCCGTGCCGCATGAGTGTCGAGTTGCTGGCCCAGTCGAATCTGGGGGCAGGTGTTCCCATTCGGGAGCTACTGCT
Organism: Rhodococcus sp. 15-2388-1-1a; assembly: GCF_002259145.1. Lineage (NCBI taxonomy): Bacteria > Bacillati > Actinomycetota > Actinomycetes > Mycobacteriales > Nocardiaceae > Rhodococcus > Rhodococcus sp. 15-2388-1-1a. Next base: position 18,878 of record NZ_NPFP01000044.1, read on the forward strand.
GGTCTTTCTCACCGCCGCTGTCGTCACGTTCTTTGCTACCGGGGGAGTCCGAGTGGCGGCGATCAAGTTCGGTGCTGTTGCCGTTCCCCGCGATCGTGACGTCCACGTTCAAGCCACCCCGAGGCTCGGGGGAGTGGGCATCTACGTGGGCATGCTCGCCGCCCTGCTGTTCGCGTCGCAGCTGCCTGCCCTCGCCCGGGGTTTCGACGTCGCCTACAACCGCGACATTCCGGCCGCGCTGGTTGCCGGCTTCGTGATCGTGCTGGTCGGTGTCATCGACGACCGGTGGGGTCTGGATGCGCTGACCAAGTTCGTCGGCCAGGTGACGGCGGCCGGAGTCCTCGTCATCATGGGTGTCAGCTGGGTCGTGCTCTACCAGCCGTGGGGAGGCGAGCCCGGTCAACCGGGTAGCACCCTGGTGCTCGACCAACTGCAAGCCGGACTGGTGACCGTGCTGATCACCGTCGTGATCGTCAATGCGATGAACTTCGTCGACGGACTGGACGGGCTGGCGGCCGGCCTCGGGCTCATTTCCTCGGTGGCGATCTGCATCTTCTCGGTGGGGTTGCTGCAGGAGCAGGGGGGAGACGTCGGCGTCTACCCACCGGCGCTGATCGCAGCGGCGCTGGCGGGCGCGTGCCTGGGGTTTCTGCCACACAACTTTCAACCCGCTCGCATCTTCATGGGCGATTCGGGATCGATGCTCATCGGTCTGACGCTCGCCACGATCTCGACCAGTGCGTCCGGGCGGATCCCGCTGACGGCGTACGGCCCGCGCGATCTGCTGGGTCTACTGTCGCCGCTTCTGCTGGTCGGCGCTGTGATGCTCATCCCGATTCTGGACCTGCTGCTGGCTGTCATTCGCCGCACCCGGGCCGGACGGAGTCCCTTCAGCCCCGACAAGATGCACCTGCACCATCGGCTGCTGCAGATCGGACATTCGCATCGCCGAGTGGTGTTGGTGATCTACCTGTGGGTCGGTGTCCTCGCCTTCGGGGCAGTCGGGTCGTCTCTGTTGGACCGCCGAATAGTGGTGCTCCTGGTCGCAGCGGGTCTGGTGTTCGCACTGGTCGTGACAGCTGTACCCACCTTGAGGGTGGACCGATCGCATGGCTCGGAACCGCGAAGCGCTCGACGGGGCGGCTGATCCCGTCCGCTGGTCCCGGCCGCGTCCTGGGTACCCTCGACAACTGTGACCTTCACTCCTCAGTCCATGCCCGACCAATTCGCGCCGCTTCGCGCCGCAGTTCGATACGGACTCATCGGACTGGTGGTACTGACGGTGGTGTGCGTCGGAATCTCCGTCGCCGCGGCCGGCACGCCCGGCTTGTGGGGATCGCTCATCGGCGTGGCCATCGGTGGCGGCTTTGTCATCACGACGGCCCTGTCGGTTGCGCTCACCACCCGTTTTCCTGCTTCGGCCGTCGGAGCGCTGCTGCTCGGCGGTTGGCTGGTGAAGATGGTCATCGCGCTGATCGTGCTGGTCGCACTCAAGGACGCCGACTTCTACAACCGCTACTCGTTGGGGCTGACCATCCTGGGAGCTCTCGTCGTCGTGCTCGGCGCCGAGGTCTTCGGGGTCGTCAAGACGAAGGTCGCCTACGTGGACAGCGTTCCCGGCGAGGCCAAGACCGACGATCTGTAGTACGACAAGCTGTCGTAATCGGTTAAGCTGAGGGCCGCCTACACAACGTCGTAGTTCTGTTGATAAAGTTTGCATCAAGCGGTGGGCAAGACTGGGACGAAAGAGACTTTTTCCCTGGACTGGACCCCCGCAGGTAGCAGTCAGCGTGAGCTTCCTTACAGTAGGCCCGGAGTCATCGACTTCGGCAACGTAAGGTTCCGCCCTGAGAGTTGCCGAGTCGACGTGAGTCGCCGACACCCGACAGACGCTTGGCCGATGAAGACCGGGCCTCAGCCTCTGACGATTGCGAGCCGATTTTCGTCGACTTGATAGATCGTCATTGTCCGATCGAACCGCAGTCGCTACCCGGCTGCGGCCCGAACACGGGAGAGACCGCTGAGCGTCACCACCCTGGCTGCGGAATACAGTCCGCCGTCACTATCCGATTTCTTTCCTCCCGCGGTGCTGTTCGAGGGGACCCCGTTCGAGCTCGACAGGCTGATGCTCATCCGCATCCTGATGTCGGCGATTCTGATCATCTTCATGGTGGTTGCCCTCCGCAGCCCGAAGATCGTTCCGCGTGGTCTTCAGAACGTCGGAGAGATCGCTCTCGATTTCGTTCGGATCCACGTCGCAGAAGATGTGCTCGGTAAAGAACAGGGTCGTCGGTTCCTGCCCGTCATCATGACCATCTTCTTCACTGTGTTCGCGGTGAACGCGAGCGCCGTCATTCCGTTTCTGAACATCTCGTCGAATGCCCGCATCGGTCTACCGATCGTGCTCGCCGCGGTTGCGTACGTCGCGTTCATCTACGCAGGTGTCAAGAAGTTCGGCGTCGGGAAGTTCGTCAAGGGCACCATCGTCATCCCGGGCATTCCGCCTGCGATGCACGTGCTGCTGATCCCGCTGGAGTTCGTCTCGAACTTCGTACTGCGTCCGTTCACACTGACGGTGCGTCTGCTCGCCAACATGCTGGCCGGCCACATCATGCTCGTGCTGTTCTTCAGCGCGACCCAGTTCTTCCTCTTCGAGGCGTCGGCCGGGCTGAAGATCTTCGCAGCACCCTCGCTCATCATGGGCTTCTTGTTCACGATGTTCGAGATGCTGGTGATCTTCCTCCAGGCCTACATTTTCGCGCTGCTCACGGCGATCTACATCGATCTGTCGCTGCACGCCGACTCGCACTGACCGACCAACTGACCGAACCAGCTACACCGCCACCTCCGACACCCGGATGTGGACCGAAGAAAGGGAACGGAAAACCCAATGAGCCTTGAAGTTCTGGCCCAGGCGCAGGAAATCACCGCAAACGGATACGGCGCCATCGGCTACGGCCTCGCAGCGATCGGTGGTGGCATCGGCCTCGGCCTGGTCGTCGCCAAGAACATGGAAGCAACCGCTCGTCAGCCCGAGCTGGCCGGTCAGCTCCGTACCACCATGTTCCTCGGCATCGCATTCACCGAGTCCCTCGCCCTGATCGGCCTCGTCGCCGGCTTCATTCTCTGAGAGCGCGATGACAAACGCGATTACGTTGCTGGCGGCGGAGGGGGAGGAATACAACCCTCTTCTGCCCGCAACCTACGACATCGTTTGGTCGATCGTCTGTGTCGCGGCAATCGGCTTCCTCTTCTGGAAGTACGTGGTGCCGCGCTTCACCAAGGTTCTCGCTGAGCGTTCCGAGCTCATCGAAGGCGGAATCAAGAAGGCCGAAGAGGCACAGGCAGAAGCCAAGGCTGCACTCGAGCAGTACCACGCTCAGCTGGCCGACGCTCGTTCCGAGGCCGCGCAGATCCGTGAGGAAGCGCGCACCCAGGGACAGGCGATTCTCGCCGAGATGAAGGAAAAGGCGCAGGAAGAAAGCGACCGGATCGTGGCCGCAGGTCACAATCAGCTCGTTGCTCAGCGTCAGCAGATCGTCACCGAGCTTCGGGGAGATCTGGGACGCACGGCCGTCGAACTCGCTGAGAAGGTCATCGGAGAGCAGCTGTCCGACGACGCGAAGCGTTCCAGTTCGATCGATCGCTTCCTCAACGAGTTGGATTCCGTCACCGCGGACTCCGCATCCGGAAAGTGAGTCGAACCATGTACGCAACTTCTCGTGAGGCACTCGCCCGCACGCGGTCGGTTGCCCACGAAGCTCTGGGGTCCGCGTCGGCAGGCGAGGCAACAGCCGTCGCTGCTCAGACCGGTGCCGAGTTGTTCGCCGTCGTCGAGACTCTCGACGCGCAGCGCACGTTGCGTACCGCTCTCGCCGATTCGTCGGTCGAGGGCGTTCGGCGAAGCGATCTGGCCGGAGAGGTCTTCTCCGGCCAGGTGTCGAGTGCAACGGCGACGATCGTCAAGGCCGCTGCCGGAGAAAGCTGGTCCACCGCTCGCGACCTGCTGAACTCGCTGGTCGAGCTGGGACGTGAAGCTCTGCTTCGCGCCGCGGCCGATCAGGATCAGCTGGACATGGTCGAGGACGAACTGTTCCGACTGGGGCGGATCGTGGCGGCCAACCCTCAGCTCGAGCAGGCCCTGTCGGATCGCTCGAAGCCTTCGCAGGCCAAGCGTGAACTGCTCGGTCGCCTGCTCTACGGCAAGGTCACCGCGGTCACCGAGGCGCTCGCAGTTCAGGCTGTGACGCGTCCACGGAAGGCGGCTCCCGCCGACGTACTGAACGGACTGGCCGACCAGGCCGCCGAACAGCGCGACCGCGCGGTTGCACACGTCCGCAGCGCAGCCCCACTGAGCGACAGTCAGCTCGAGAAGCTGACGGCAACCTTGACCCGCACGTACGGCAAGCAGGTCACGGTGCATGTAGAGGTCGATACCGAACTGCTCAGCGGACTTGTCGTTCGTATCGGCGACGAGGTCATCGACGGTAGCGGGGCAGGCCGCCTCGCTGCATTGCGAAAGACGCTCAAATAGTCCGACACGGACACAGTAACGAGAAGAAGCGTCTCGACTTTCGAGACATTTCACCCCGCGATCATTTGAAGGAAGAGCAGGAAACACTATGGCGGAGCTGACGATCTCCTCCGACGAGATCCGTAGCGCGATCGATAACTTCACCGCGAGCTACTCACCGGAGTCTTCCCGCGAGGAGGTCGGCACGGTTACGGACACGAGCGACGGAATCGCTCACGTGTCCGGATTGCCGTCGGCGATGTCCAACGAACTCCTGGAATTCCCCGGCGGAGTTCTCGGTGTCGCGCTGAACCTGGATGCCACCGAAATCGGTGCCGTCATCCTCGGTGACTACGAGCACATCGAAGAAGGCCAGGAAGTCAAGCGCACCGGAGACGTGCTGTCGGTCCCCGTGGGCGACGGCTACCTCGGTCGCGTCGTGGACCCCCTGGGCAAGCCCATCGACGGCCTCGGCGACATCGAGTCCTCCGAGACCCGCGCCCTCGAACTGCAGGCTGCCTCGGTGCTCGAGCGTCAGCCCGTCGAGGAGCCGCTGCAGACCGGTATCAAGGCGATCGACGCCATGACCCCGATCGGCCGCGGCCAGCGTCAGCTCATCATCGGCGACCGCAAGACCGGCAAGACCGCGGTCTGCATCGACGCGATCCTGAACCAGAAGGCCAACTGGGAGAGCGGTGACGAGAAGAAGCAGGTTCGCTGCATCTACGTCGCCATCGGCCAGAAGGGCTCCACGATCGCAGGCGTCAAGGCTGCACTCGAAGAGCAGGGCGCACTCGAATACACGACCATCGTCGCGGCTCCCGCGTCCGATTCGGCCGGCTTCAAGTGGCTCGCCCCGTACACCGGCTCGGCCATCGGCCAGCACTGGATGTACCAGGGCAAGCACGTCCTCATCGTGTTCGACGACCTGACCAAGCAGGCCGAGGCGTACCGCGCCATCTCGCTGCTGCTGCGTCGTCCGCCGGGCCGCGAGGCATACCCCGGTGACGTCTTCTACTTGCACTCCCGTCTGCTGGAGCGTTCGGCGAAGCTGTCCGACGAGCTCGGTGGCGGATCGTTGACGGCTCTGCCGATCATCGAGACCAAGGCCAACGACGTCTCGGCGTACATCCCGACCAACGTCATCTCCATCACCGACGGTCAGGTCTTCCTGGAGTCGGACCTGTTCAACAAGGGCGTCCGTCCCGCTATCAACGTCGGCATCTCGGTGTCCCGAGTCGGCGGCGCGGCACAGACCAAGGGCATGAAGAAGGTCTCCGGATCTCTTCGCCTCGAGCTCGCTCAGTTCCGCGAGCTGGAAGCCTTCTCGGCGTTCGCTTCCGACCTCGACGCGGCCTCCAAGGCGCAGCTCGAGCGTGGCGCACGTCTGGTCGAGCTGCTCAAGCAGGATCAGTACGCCCCGGTTGCCGTCGAAGATCAGATCGTCTCGATCTGGCTGGCCGGCCAGGGTACGTACGACTCGGTGCCCGTCGGCGACGTGCGTCGCTTCGAGACCGAACTGCTCGAGGATCTGCACCGCAACGCCAGCGGCGTCTACGACAGCATCGCCGGTGGCAAGGCCCTCGACGAGGACAACCAGAAGGCGCTGACCGAGGCGACCGAGAAGTTCAAGGCCGGATTCGTCGACTCGGACGGTAACCGCGTCGTCAACGAGGCCGAGGCAGACACCCTGAACGCCGACGAGGTCAGCCAGGAACAGGTCAACGTCACTCGCAAGACAGTCAGCAAGTAGGCCTGCGATGACAGGTGACAAGACGAGCACAGAAGGGAGCGTGAACAGCTAGATGGCAAGCATTCTCGAGCTTCGCTCCCGCATCAAGTCGGTCAACTCGACCAAGAAGATCACCAAGGCACAAGAGTTGATCGCGACATCGCGAATCACCAAGGCTCAGGCCCGCGTTGCCGCATCGAAGCCGTATGCGGAAGAGATCACCAAGGTGCTCTCCGCGTTGGCGAGTGCATCGAGCTCGCTCGATCACCCGTTGCTCAACGAGCGACCCGAGCCCAAGCGTGCCGCAGTTCTGGTCGTGACCAGCGACCGCGGTATGTGCGGCGGCTACAACTCCAACGTGCTCAAGGAGACGGAGGAGCTGTTCCAGCTTCTCCGTTCCGAGGGCAAGGATCCGGTCATCTACGTTCTGGGCGCAAAAGGCCTGGGCTACTACACATTCCGTGAGCGGGACGTGAAGGGTGCCTGGACCGGCTTCTCTCAGGAGCCCGGATACGCCGACGCGGCCAAGGCCAGTAGGCACCTGGTCGAGCTGTTCATGGCCGGCTCGGGCACCGAGGTCGACGCTCCCAACGGTGAAGGCACCGTCGAGGGCGTGGACGAGTTGCACATCGTCTACACCCGCTTCGTGTCGATGCTCACGCAGAAGCCCGAAGTTCGCCGTATGGCACCGCTCGAGATCTCGTACACCGACGAGGAATTCGAGATGGGTGCAGACGCGTTGAGCGACTCGCCGACCGCAGATGTGCAGGCACAGTACGAGTTCGAGCCGGAAGCGGGAACCCTGCTCTCGGCGCTGCTGCCCAAGTACATCAGCACCAGGATCTACGCGTCGTTGCTCGATGCAGCAGCGTCGGAGTCCGCGGCGCGTCGTACCGCCATGAAGGCGGCGACGGACAACGCGAACGAATTGGTCGAGACCTTGAGCCGTCAGGCCAACCAGGCTCGGCAGGCCCAGATCACCCAGGAAATCAGCGAAATCGTCGGTGGCGCCAACGCGTTGGCCGACAGCGCAGGAAGTGACTAAGCAATGACCGCAGCAGTAGCCCACGAGAACGCGAGCGGAGCGGACACACAGTCCGGCCGTGTCGTTCGGGTCATCGGCCCCGTTGTGGACGTCGAGTTCCCGCGCGGCTCGATTCCCGCACTGTTCAACGCCCTCAACGCAGAGATCACTCTGCCGACCGTGGCCAAGACCCTGACGCTCGAGGTCGCACAGCACCTCGGCGACAACTTGGTTCGCACCATCTCGATGCAGCCCACCGACGGACTCGTCCGCGGCACTGCAGTCGTCGACTCGGGCAAGCCGATCTCGGTTCCCGTCGGTGACGTCGTCAAGGGCCACGTGTTCAACGCCCTCGGTGACTGCCTGGACACCCCCGGACTCGGCCGCGACGGCGAGCAGTGGGGCATCCACCGCAAGCCACCAGCCTTCGATCAGCTCGAGGGCAAGACCGAGATCCTCGAGACCGGCATCAAGGTCATCGACCTTCTGACCCCGTACGTCAAGGGCGGAAAGATCGGACTGTTCGGTGGTGCCGGTGTCGGCAAGACCGTTCTGATCCAGGAAATGATCACTCGTATCGCACGCGAGTTCTCGGGCACCTCGGTGTTCGCAGGAGTCGGCGAGCGTACCCGTGAGGGCACCGACCTTCACCTCGAGATGGAAGAGATGGGCGTCCTCCAGGACACCGCCCTCGTCTTCGGCCAGATGGACGAGCCGCCCGGCACGCGTATGCGCGTGGCGTTGTCGGCACTGACCATGGCGGAGTACTTCCGCGATGTTCAGGGACAGGACGTTCTTCTGTTCATCGACAACATCTTCCGCTTCACGCAGGCAGGTTCGGAGGTGTCGACCCTTCTCGGTCGTATGCCGTCGGCCGTCGGTTACCAGCCCACGCTGGCGGACGAGATGGGTGAGCTCCAGGAGCGCATCACCTCGACCCGTGGACGCTCGATCACCTCGCTGCAGGCGATCTACGTTCCCGCCGACGACTACACCGACCCGGCCCCGGCCACGACGTTCGCGCACCTCGATGCGACGACCGAGCTCTCGCGTCCGATTTCGCAGATGGGTATCTACCCCGCTGTGGACCCGCTGAGCTCGACCTCGCGAATCCTCGAGCCCGGCATCGTCGGTGCGGAGCACTTCCGCGTCGCCAACGAGGTCAAGCGAATCCTGCAGAAGTACAAGGAGCTGCAGGACATCATCGCCATCCTCGGTATGGACGAGCTCCAGGAAGAGGACAAGGTTCTGGTCGGCCGCGCACGCCGCCTCCAGAAGTTCCTCGGCCAGAACTTCATCGTTGCCGAGAAGTTCACCGGCGAGGCCGGTTCGGTCGTGTCGCTCTCCGACACCATCGAGGCATTCGACAAGGTCACCAAGGGTGAGTACGACCACCTTCCCGAGCAGGCCTTCAACAGCTGTGGCGGTCTCGACGATGTCGAGGCAGCCGCGAAGAAGATGGCCGGAAAGTAGACCGACGTGACTTCTTCCGAGAAGAGCGGCATGGAGGTCTCCCTGGTCGCTGTGGAGCAAAAGCTGTGGTCCGGTACCGCGACCATCGTCAGCGCTCAGACCACCGAAGGTGAGATCGGCATCATGCTGGGCCACGAGCCTGTCCTCGGACAGTTGATCGAGGGTGGCACGGTGTCGATCACCACCACGGATGGCGAGAAGCTCATCGCAGCCGTCCACGGTGGGTTCCTGTCGGTGACCGGCAAGACGGTCACCGTGCTGGCAGAATCGGCCGATTTCGCCGACGACATCGATGTCGAGGCGGCACGGGCTGTAGTGGCAGAGAACGGCGACGACCTCGAGGCCATTGCTGTGGCCAAGGGTCGTGTCCGCGCTGTCGAGCGGTCCTAGGTTCACGAGAAGCCGCGACGAGACCTGCGATGCACTACGGATTGATTGTTCTGATCATTCTGGTTGTGCTGCTCGCAGGGCTCGTCGCGGCTTTTGCGTACCGTCTGATGGTTCTACGGCGCGGGGGGACCGCCGCGATCATGCGGGTATTGCCGACGGACGGTGGGGCCGGTTGGCGTCACGGCATCATTCGGTACGGCGACAACACGCTCGTTTTCTTCAAGCTGTCGAGTCTTCGTCCCGGCCCCGATCATCGGCTGGGTAGACAGGACATTCACGTGGGTGATCGACGAGCCCCACGGGACACCGAGTTCGACATCATGACACCGGACATCGCCGTGTTGGAACTGTCCGACCACGGTAAGTATTTCGAGATCGCCCTGGACAGAAGTGCGTTGACCGCTTTCCTGTCCTGGGTCGAATCTCGTCCCTCCGGTCGGTCGCGTCGCCGCCGACCGGCTGCCTGATCAGCTGTTGTCGGTAGTCGGATCGCTCGAAGTGCGGCTCGACCCGGGAACCCACTGGACGTCGCCCTTGGGGTTGGCGTAGCGGCTGAGAATGAACAGTAGATCCGAGAGTCGGTTGAGGTATTTCGCCGGCAATGCACTCGTGGTCTCCGGGCTCGCGTGCACCGCAGCCCATGCCGACCGCTCCGCCCGTCGGGCCACCGTTCGCGACACGTGTAGCAACGCTCCCAGCGGCGTTCCGCCCGGCAGAATGAACGACGTCAGTGCGGGGAGATCCTCGTTGAACTCGTCGCACCAGCCTTCGAGGCGGTCGACGTAGCTCTGATCGATGCGCAGAGGCGGGTACTGCGGATTCTCGACGACCGGAGTCGACAGATCGGCCCCCGCGTCGAACAGATCGCTCTGGATGGTGCGGATCACCGAATGCACCGATTCGGGCGGATTGCCCAGTGCGAGAACCACACCGAGGCTCGCGTTGGTCTCGTCGCAGTCCGCGTAGGCAACGAGTCGTTCGTCGTTCTTGGACACCCTCGAGAAATCGCTCAGCCCGGTGGTCCCGTCGTCGCCGGTTCTCGTATAGATGCGGGTGAGGTGGACGGCCATGCGCGCTACGGTACCGCGCGGGTGTCGGCCGGTCCCGCTGGCTACGCTGTCGACGTGAGTGAACGCTTTTTGGTCAACGGTGGAAATCGCCTCGTCGGTGAGGTGGCGGTCGGTGGTGCGAAGAACAGCGTCCTCAAATTGATGGCTGCAGCGCTGCTGGCAGAGGGCACCAGCACGATCACCAACTGCCCCGACATCCTGGACGTGCCACTGATGGCAGAAGTGCTGCGTGGGCTCGGCTGTGAGGTCGAGTTGGAGGGATCGGTCGTTCACATCACCACTCCGGCCATGCCGAAGTATCACGCCGATTTCGCGGCAGTTCGCCAGTTCCGAGCTTCGGTGTGCGTGTTGGGGCCGCTGGTTGCGCGGTGCAAGAGAGCTGTCGTCGCACTGCCGGGTGGTGACGCGATCGGGTCGCGTCCCCTCGACATGCACCAGTCCGGTCTCCAGTTGCTCGGGGCCCGCAGCGAGATCCAACACGGGTGCGTCGTTGCGGAAGCAGACGAATTGCGCGGCGCGAACATCAGACTGGCGTTTCCGTCCGTCGGTGCCACCGAGAACATCTTGATGGCCGCAGTCCTCGCCACCGGGGAGACGGTGATCGACAACGCCGCGCGTGAGCCGGACATCGTCGACGTGTGCAACATGCTCAACGAGATGGGCGCCGATGTCCGAGGTGCAGGCACGTCGACCTTGACCATTCGAGGCGTGAGCGCGCTGAAGCCGACGACCCATCGAGTGATCGGCGATCGCATCGTCGCGGCGACGTGGGGAATCGCCGCTGCCATGACTCGTGGGGATGTGCGAGTGCGTGGTGTGAACCCCAAGCACCTGTCGTTGGTGTTGGACAAGTTGAGGTCCGCCGGCGCCGAGGTCACCAGCGAGCCCGACGGCTTCCGCGTCGTGCAGCACGAGCGACCGCGCGCGGTCAATTTCGCGACGCTTCCTTATCCAGGGTTTCCGACCGACCTGCAGCCGATGGCCATCGGACTCGCGACCGTAGCCGACGGCACGTCGATGATCACCGAAAATGTCTTCGAGGCTCGATTCCGGTTCGTCGAGGAGATGATCAGGCTCGGGGCCGACGCGCGTACCGATGGCCACCACGCCGTGGTTCGCGGTGTCCCGCAGCTGTCCAGTGCGCCGGTGTGGTCCTCCGATATCCGGGCCGGGGCCGGATTGGTTCTCGCGGGACTGGTGGCCGACGGTACGACAGAGGTGCACGACGTGTTCCACATCGATCGCGGCTATCCGCGGTTCGTCGAGAACCTGACTGCATTGGGTGGCAGCATCGAGCGGGTCAGCTGAGAAGCACGGCTTCCAGCGCCTCGACCAATATGCTTATCGCATAGTCCAATTCGTCGTCGGAGACGGAACCGTATCCGACGACGATTCCACCCCGGGCTGTGTGCGAGCGGGTCGAGCGTTCGAGTGTCGGTACGTCCACACCCTTCGCGGCACATGAAGTAGCGACGTCGCGCGCCGACGCGGTATCGAGTATCAACACCGTGTGGAGGCCGGCTCCGACTCCGCGGAGCTCGCCGAACCTGGAGAGCGCGGCGGCGACCAGGCGGTCGCGGGTCCGATAGAGCCGGCGCGCCGTTCGGACGGCTCTGTCCCATTCGCCGTCGCGCAACATGGACGTCATCGCATGCTGGACGGGAACCGATGGGTGATCGCCGATCGCGCGGCGCGTTGCCGAGATGCGGTCGACCATCGACCGAGGCGCCACCATCCAGCCGAGGCGGATCCCGGCACCGAGGGTCTTGGATACGGTGCCGAGGTACACGGTCCGGTCGGGTGCCAGCTCGGCCACAGTGGGCAAAGGCGCTACGCCGTAACGGAATTCGGAGTCGTAGTCATCCTCGATGATCATGGAATCGTTGCTGCGTGCCCAGTCCGCCAAGGCGCGTCGACGTCCGATCGGCATGAATGCGCCGGTCGGATATTGATGCGACGGCGTGACGTAGACGGCTGGTGTCCGTGGGGGAGTCGAGTCGAGTTGTTCGACGATCAGGCCATCGCGGTCGACGGGGACGTCGTGCAAGGACCACCCGCGATGCGTCGCGAGCGCAGCGGCGGATTTGTAGCCTGGATTCTCCAGTGCCAGAACGTGTTCGACCGATTCGGCGACGGAAAGCGCACCGAGGGCAAGATCGAGACCGTGAACGCTGCCCGTCGTGATCACGATCGACGCCGGTGTGGTGTGCAGCCCGCGTGCGCGGCGGAGTAGCTCAGCGACGCGAGTCCTCAGTTCGAGCGTGCCGGCGGAATCGGGATAGTCGCCGGGAGGTGGTGTGCCGCCGACCTCGCGCCACGCGCGCTTCCAGGCATCGGATGCCGAGGGCGGAGTCCATGGGATTCCCGGGCGGAGCGATATCCGCGGGGGTGTTCGTGGTGTGGTGTGTGCGCTCGACGCCATCGCAACCGATCGAGGTGGACGGGGGATGTGTCGGACATAGTTGCCCGAACCGCGTCGGGCATCGAGCCAACCTTCTGCGACAAGCTGTTCGTAGGCCTTCTCCACGACCGCACGCGCAATGCCCAGATCGACGGAAAGTGCTCGGGTACTGGGTAATCGAGAATCGGGCTTCAGCTCGCCGGCGTCGATTGCGGATCGGATGCGATCGGCCAATTGGACGGGCAGCGTCCGAGCGTCGGCGCGATCGATGGTGATCGACAGAGTGATCGGGAGCATGGACCAGCGGTCTCCTTCGTCATTCACGTCGAAGTGGCCTGAACAAAATCGACTCGATTGGATCATGACACAAGGCCACTCGTACCGGATCCTGAAACCATGACAGTCCACGACGTGCCTCTTTCCCCGACGCCGCGAACCGTAGTGAAGCGGGGTAGGCCTCGTGCCGGTCTCGAACGGACATTGCTGCTGGACGTACTGCGCGCCGCCCGTATCTGTCATATGGGCGTGATCGTGGCCGGAGTTCCGCGCGTCGTGCCGACGGTGTTCGGCGTGGATCCGGCCGGCCCGGACAGGGAAGGCACGCTGTACCTGCACGGATCCGTGGCATCACGCAGCATGATCGATGCTCCGGAGCAGGACATCTGCGTCACCATGACCGTCGTCGACGGTCTCGTCCTTGCGCGATCGGCATTCCATCATTCGATGAACTATCGAAGTGCCGTTGTCGTCGGACGGCCTCGTCGAGTGGTGGACGCCGACGAGCGGATTCGAGCATTGGACACGATCGTCGACCAGGTGATCCCCGGAAGAAGCGCACATCTGCGCTCGCATACGCGGAAGGAGCTGGCTGCCACCGCGGTGCTGGCGCTTCCGATGTACGAGGCATCGGTGAAATCGCGGTCAGGTGGTCCGGTCGACGACGACCTCGACATCGAACGGGGCGACGTGTGGGCCGGCGTTGTTCCGGTGTGGGAGGCACTCGGCGTCGCCGAAGCTGCCGCGGACCTCGCGGCGGAAATCCCGGTTCCGAAGCATGTGGACGATGTGCGCCGGAACGCGATGCGGGGGTGAACGCTGTTGCAGCAGTGGCAGTTCGGGCTGTGGTTGGCATCACAAGCGCAACCTGCAGCGTGTTGCGGTCGCGGTGACCTGACGCGTCGCCGTCGAGCTGCGCGAATGTCACGAGAGCATCGGGCGACCTGCCGATTTGCGTTGGTGTGGTTGGTGGCGTAACTTTTGTCGAGTCAGAGCGACGGACACCGACCCGGTCTTCACGGACTGGGTGAACGAGGTTGGACGTGTGGCTCGGCAGGTTTTATCCCCCAAGAGTCGGGCCTTGTGTCCGAGACCAAGCTGGGATAGGCTGGAACAGTTGCCCTTGAGGCCGACGGACTGTGTGTTCGTGGGGTGAGAGTGTGTGCGTGTTCTTTGAGAACTCAACAGTGTGTCGATGAATGTCAGTGCCGAATTTATTTGGTGAAAGCATTCGATGTATCAGCCATCCGCTTGTGGTGGTTGTTGTCGGGTGTTGTTTGAAAATGCTAGTTGAGTTTTTTTGCTAGTGATTTGACTCTTTATGTTTATGACTGATTCACGGCTCTTCCTTTCGGGGGAGCGCTGTTGTTTCGAGAGTCTTTTACGGAGAGTTTGATCCTGGCTCAGGACGAACGCTGGCGGCGTGCTTAACACATGCAAGTCGAGCGGTAAGGCCTTTCGGGGTACAC
>NZ_NPFP01000036.1:0-31258 GCF_002259145.1 Rhodococcus sp. 15-2388-1-1a
ACTCCCACCCCCTCCGGCAAACGCGCGCGCATTCGCCATCCGCGCGCACAATCGCACCCCGACCTTTACCTGCTTCCCGCGCACCTGACAAACGCGCGCGCATTCGCGGGTCGATGCCGACGCCGAGTCGGCATCGATGGAGACGACCGTCGACAGGAATCAGGCGTGCACGGCGACAGGCTTGTCGGCGGCGACCTTCGCATCTTTCGGATTCGCGAGGACCGTCTCGGCGGAGCGTCCACGGAGGGTTACTGCATCACCGAATTCCCAAAGGTGCGCCTCGTCGTCCGCGGCACCGTCGACTGCCGTTTTGGAGGCCAGGATCGCTCCTGGAGCGTTCTTCGCCAGTTCGGACAGGCGGGCGGCCTCGTTCACCGGGTCTCCGATGACCGTGTACTCGAATCGGGACTTCGCACCGACGTTGCCGGCCACGGCGCGACCTGCTGCGACACCGGCAGCGGCACTGCATTCGGGTACTTCGACCAGCAGCCGTCGGGCAATTGCCCGAGCTGCGGCCAACGCTGAGCCGCAGTGGTCGGCAATTTCGTTGGGGGCACCGAAGATGGCCAGCGCGGCGTCGCCCTCGAATTTGTTGATGAAGCCGCCGTGTTCGTCGACCTCGTCGACGACTACTGCAAAGAATCGGTTGAGTAGGTCCACGACCTCGGTGGGGGGCCGGGATGCCGCCAGCTCCGTCGAACCTACGAGGTCGATGAAGAACACAGCTATGTCGCGTTCCTGGCCACCGAGTTCGCTGTCGGACTGCAACGCCTTTTCAGCAACTTCGTGTCCGACATGTCGGCCGAACAGGTCGCGGATCTTCTCTCGATCGCGCACTCCGTCGGCCATCCGGTTGAACCCACTCTGCAGTTCCCCGAGCTCGGTGCCGTCGTACACCGCGAGACGGACATTCATGTTGCCCTTCTCCACCTCTGCCATGCCGGCCCGCACGTTGTTGATGGGGGAGGTGGTCGCGAAGCCGCCGAGGACGGTCAATGCGAAACCGAAGACGATGGTGATTCCGCCCAGAGCAAGGATGGACACGGCGAGTTGGTTGGCACTCGTCTCGGGTCGGAGGAAGCGGAAAACCGCGATCATCATGAGTCCGGAGACCGGAACGCCGGTTCCCAACAACCACGACAGGATGGAGCGACCCATGACACCGGCGATACGGATTCGACGTGGGTCACCCGCCTCGAGTGCTCGGGCTGCGATGGGGCGAAGCGCGAATTCACTGAGCAGGTAGCTGAACGCGCAGACGACGGTGCCGCCCGCGGCGATCGTGAACGCAACTTTGGGTATCGCCTGAGGATCGATGATGCCGTCGATCGTGGTCAACAGAATCAACGCGCCGATCCAGAGCGCTATCTGCATGCGCGTCAGGCGCCACGGCATCGCGAGAGTGGCCACCTGCTCGGATCGTGTGGGTTGGCGATCCTCGATGCCCCACCGCAGGCTGCTCAGCGCGCTCGTGGTGCCCCAGACGACGCCGACCAGGAATGCGAGAAAGACGTACACGGGGACGACGATGAAGTTCACCCACCAATAGCGATCCATCTCCAGAACGTCCGGTCCGGGAACGACGACGCTGATCAGAACGCCCACGATGACTGCGCCGATCAGGTTCGACAGGACCAAGAAGACGGTCAGCAGCAGCTGAATTCGGATCCGTCGTCGACGTGGCGACTCGGAGGTGTCGCCGAGCAGTCGGGAACCCAGGGGAGCGGCAGATCGTCTCAATTGCGGCATGGTCGTCACAGACTAACGGGGCACCTGCCTTAAGGTGGTCGAGTGCGTCTAGTTATTGCTCGTTGCCAAGTCGACTACGTCGGCCGCCTCACCGCACACCTCCCGTCGGCTCGGCGTCTACTCCTCGTCAAGTCCGACGGATCGGTCAGCGTGCACGCGGACGACAGGGCCTACAAGCCGCTCAACTGGATGTCTCCGCCCTGCTGGACGGTCGAGACCACCGAGGGCGAGACGATCAAGTGGGTCGTCACCAACAAGGCCGGCGAGGAACTTCGCATCACCATCGACGACGTGGAGCTCGACTCGAGTCACGAGCTCGGCATCGATCCCGGTTTGGTGAAAGACGGTGTGGAGGCACATCTTCAGGAGTTGTTGGCCGAGCACGTCAGCACCTTGGGTGACGGATACACGCTCGTCCGACGCGAATACATGACGGCCATCGGTCCGGTGGACCTACTGTGCCGCAACGCCGATGGCGGAACCGTGGCCGTCGAGATCAAGCGACGTGGTGAGATCGACGGCGTCGAACAGCTGACTCGGTATCTGGAGCTGCTCAATCGTGATCCGCTGCTGGCTCCGGTCAGCGGAGTGTTCGCTGCACAGGTCATCAAGCCTCAGGCGAAGACGTTGGCCACCGATCGCGGCATTCGTTGTCTCACACTCGACTACGACGTCCTGCGGGGAACCGACAGTACCGAGTTCCGTCTTTTCTGACGTCTGTCGGCACGAATCGGACTGTTCTCTACACTGGACGGGTGCCTCGTCGTAATCAACCCCGCCGACCGAATCGGAGCGGCCCGAGTGACCTCGGTCCGGCGACCGACTCCGTGTTGGGCGGCAACCGGGTCGAGGTCGGTCCGGACGGTGACACGTACACGACGCGGATGGTTCCGGGTGCCAAGGCCGTGAAGACCTACCGATGCCCCGGCTGTGATCACGAGGTGCGGCCGGGCGTCGCACACATCGTCGCGTGGCCGTCGGACGATTTCGGCGGTGCTGACAATCGCAGACACTGGCATACCGGATGTTGGTCCGGCCGAAACACGCGAGGCCTCACCCGCAGATGGTCGTAGCGGGGGAGGCCAGGCGGGGGATCTGCTGAATCAGGATGCCGAGTCGGCCGATTCCTTCTCGGCCTCGGCTTTCGCGGCTGCCTTCTCTTCTTCCTTCTTCAGGATGGCCGTCGGGTCGGGATTGTCGAGCAGTTCGCTCTCGCGATTGACCGAGGCGAGCATCGCCGGAACCGAATCGAGCTGGCCCCGAATTCCGAGCAGCTGTGCCAGTACGCGACTGCGGAGCACACGCAGCTCCTCGGCCAGTTCTTTCGAGTGCGCGATGCGTCGTTCGGCCTGCTCACTCGCGGACTGAAGCCGTCGAGCAGATTCGGTGGTTGCTTCCTCGATCCGGCGAGCAGCATCGGCCTTGCTGGACGCTTCGAGTTCCTCGAGGGCGGTGAGCACCTTGGTGCGACGCTCGGCCATCGTGATCTCGAAGTCTTCCTGGACCTTGGCTCGCTTGGCCTCGGATTCGGCAGCCAACTTGTCGCGCTCGGCCTGCGCGGCCTCGACCACTCGAGCTGCTTCGGTGCGCGCCTGAGCCATGGTCTGCTGGTGTTCGGCTTCGAGTGCCGTTCGGCGCTCTTCGAGTTCGGCCACCAGTGACTCGTGACGGCCGCGAAGCCGGGCACTCTCTTGCTGCGCAACGGAGATCATTTCCTCGGACTCCGAATGCGCCTTGGCACGTACCTCGGATGCCTCGTCCGAGGCCAGCCGCAGCATCCGTGAGATCCGATCGCTCATCCCCTCCGCTGTGGTGGGCGGAACCGACAAGCGATCGATGTCCTTGCGCAGTTCGTCGATCTCGTCACGGGCGTCGTCGAGTTGCTTGGCCAGATCACGAGCCTGGGCCGCGGCCGCATCACGGTCAGCGGTTGTCAGCCGGAGCTCGGCGTCGAACCGCTCGAAGTAATTGGTGACTTCGTCGCGATCGAACCCCTTCCGGACGATGGAAAAGGGAAGTTGCACCGTGGAAGTGCGCTCATGATCGATGGCCATGGCCGTCAATTTACCGGTGAGTCAAGTGGAGAGCCATACGGCTGATTCACAGAGTTGGATCAGTGCGCGTCGGGGTTCGGTTCGACAAGTTCGATGAGCACGCCACCGGCGTCCTTCGGATGGACGAAGTTGATCCGAGAATCGGCGGTGCCCCGGCGTGGGGCGTCGTACAGCAACCGAACGCCGCGAGCGCGCAGCTCGGTCGAGATCTCTTCGATGTCGGTGACGCG
The DNA here is from genome assembly GCF_002259145.1 of Rhodococcus sp. 15-2388-1-1a. Lineage (NCBI taxonomy): Bacteria > Bacillati > Actinomycetota > Actinomycetes > Mycobacteriales > Nocardiaceae > Rhodococcus > Rhodococcus sp. 15-2388-1-1a. The sequence goes on from NZ_NPFP01000036.1 coordinate 4,034, forward strand.
GTACGCCAACTGCTGCAGTCCCGGGCCGTTGCGTCCGATGAACTTGGCGATGGTGGACGACTCGTCGATCGGCGCGAGCAACTGCAGTGCAGCGGACTTATCGGTGGCTCCGGGGAAGGACAGCATCGCCTCGCGAACGCCCTGTTCCTCGTTGATCTCCTCGTGCACCGCAACCATGCCGAGGTGGTCGGTGTACCAGGCGATAGCGGCGTCGAGATCGGGCACCGCGACACCCACGTGATCGATAGCCGTCACCAGATCGGAGCGCAGTGGAGCTCCCGTGTAAGACTGCGTGCTGGAGGTCATGGCCATGACGTTAGCGCCAGCTACGTTTCGGTGCTCCGCCCGGCCGGTATCGGCAGGGGGCGTCGGAGCGTTGATCTCGACAAGGCCGTCTTCATACTTTCGGAGGAAATCGTGACCACAACAGTCATCGTCGCCGGCGCTCGCACGCCCGTGGGACGTTTTTCGGGTGCCCTGAAGGACTTCTCGGGATCGGACCTCGGCGGAATCGCCATCAAGGGTGCACTCGACAAGGCCGGTGTCGCGCCGGATCAGGTCGACTACGTCATCATGGGCCAGGTTCTCACCGCTGGTGCCGGCCAGATTCCGGCCCGTCAGGCTGCGGTTGCTGCTGGTATCCCGATGACCGTGCCTGCACTGACGATCAACAAGGTGTGCCTCTCCGGAGTCGACGCCATCGCACTGGCCGACCAGCTGATCCGCGCCGGTGAATTCGAGATCGTCGTCGCAGGCGGTCAGGAGTCGATGACCCAGGCACCGCACATGCTCGAGAAGTCGCGGGCCGGATTCAAGTACGGCGATGTCACCATGCGTGATCACCTCGCCTACGACGGGCTGTACGACATCTTCACCGATCAGGCCATGGGTGCACTGACCGAGCAGCGCAACCAGAGCACCGAGGTCATCACTCGCGAGGAGCAGGACACCTTCGCCGCCGCGTCGCATCAGAAAGCTGCTGCGGCCTGGAAGAACGGCGTCTTCGACAACGAGGTGGTCCCGGTGTCGATTCCGCAGCGCAAGGGTGAGCCGATCCAGTTCACCGCAGACGAAGGCATTCGCGCCGACACCACCGTCGACTCCCTCGGCAAGCTCCGCCCCGCCTTCGACAAGGCAGGCACCGTCACCGCCGGCTCGGCGTCGCAGATTTCCGACGGTGCCGCCGCCGTCGTGGTGATGAGCAAGGAGAAGGCCGAATCGCTCGGATTGACCTGGCTCGCCGAGATCGGCGCGCACGGAGTGGTGGCCGGTCCGGACTCCACACTGCAGTCGCAGCCTGCTCGCGCGATCGCCAAGGCGTGCGAGAAGGAAGGCATCGACCCGAAGGACCTCGACGTCGTCGAGATCAACGAGGCGTTCGCAGCGGTCGGAATCGCGTCGACCCGCGAACTCGGCATCGACTCCGAGATCGTCAACGTCAACGGCGGAGCGATCTCCATCGGACATCCCCTCGGCATGTCCGGCGCTCGCATCGCCTTGCATCTGGCTCTCGAGCTGCAGCGACGCGGCGGCGGAGTGGGCGCGGCCGCACTGTGCGGCGGCGGTGGACAGGGCGACGCCCTCATCGTTCGGGTACCCAAGAAATAGCGCGTCGGTGGCTCTGGTCGTTGGTGAGACCAGAGCCACTACGTTCTGTCGTAGCAAAACGGGCACAATAGCGGGCATGACCAACTTCTTCGACCTGAGCAGCACGGCCAAACGTTTCCGTTTCATCGCTGTGCTCGAAGCGTTCACCTGGCTGGGACTGCTGATCGGGATGGCGTTCAAGTACATCCCCGCCGACGGCAACGAGATCGGCGTGAAGATCTTCGGACCGATCCACGGTGGCGTGTTCGTGGTGTATCTGGCCGTCGCCGTGTTGACGGCAGTGAAGCTCAAGTGGGACGTCAAGGCAACCTTGCTGGCGCTCGTTGCGGCGTTTCCCCCGTTCGGCACCGTCGTCTTCGAGATCTGGGCCGCGCGTACCGGCCGTCTCGCCGAGCTGAGCACCGGCCGCCCCGCCGCCGACGCGAAGGTTCTGTCCTGACCGCCCGCCAGTGGATGACGCATCGTGTTAGTGACAAACTGTAGGGCGTGACTCGACCCGGTTCCCGTCCTCCCGCCCGCCCGTCAGCCGTCGTTCCCGCATCCATTGCCGGTGCCGTCGACCTGTCCGTTCTCAAGGACCGTCCGGCACCTGCACCTGCACCTGCGGCCGAATCCGGGGGCGACGCGGGAGGTCTGGCACCGATCGTCGACGTGACTGCGGCTACGTTCGAGGCCGAGGTTCTGCAGCGGTCGACGCAGGTACCGGTGATCGTCGACCTGGGTTCGGCGCGTTCGCCGCAGTCCCAGGCGTTGACGCGTCAGCTCGGACAGCTGGCCGTGGAAGCCGCGGGTACATGGGTGCTCGCGCGAGTCGACGTGGACTCCAATCCGCAGATCGCGCAGGCGTTCGGTGTGAAAGCCATTCCGACGGTGGTTGCCGTTGCAGCCGGCCAGCCCCTCGCCGACTTCGAGGGAACGCAGTCGGACGAGCAGCTGCGTCAGTGGCTACAAGCGGTCGAGCAGGCGACCGCGGGAAAGCTCACCGGGCCTCCCGGGGCGGCGGCTGCCGAACCGGAACCCGAGATCGAGGATCCGCGGATCGTCGCAGCCGAAGAAGCCATCGACGACGGCGATTTCGACAAGGCAGAAGCTGCCTATCAGGCCATCATCGACGCCGAACCGAAGAACACCGAGGCCGTTGCCGCGCTGCGTCAGGTCAAGTTCCTGGCCCGTGTGCAGAACCTGGCACCGGACGCGATTGCAATCGCCGACGCCGACGCCGGAAACGTGCAGGCTCGGATCGATGCAGCGGACGCCGAGATGGCCGGTCAGCAACCGGAACAGGCCTTCGCTCGTCTGATCGACGGGATCAAGATCAGCGCAGGCGACGACCGCACTGCGCTGCGCACCCGTCTGCTCGAGCTGTTCGAGTTGTTCGACTCGGCCGATCCTCTTGTGGTCTCCGCGCGGCGCAAACTCGCGTCCGCCCTGTACTGACAGCGGTACTCAGCTGTAGCGCGCGTCGCACCGATCCTTGCCGCCGAGAACTCCCGAACGGAACGCATCGACTCGGGAGAAGCCGGACGGCAGCGTCGTACCGTTGACGTCGCTGGCGGCGAGGCCGTCGTTGAGCAGTCCGGACACGGCTTCGTCGAGATCGCCGGGGGAGAGCCAGACTTCGAGGTCCGTCGTTCCGCTCTCGACGCTCATCGCCGAGGTGATCACTCCGGACAGGCAGGCCGAGCGTAGGGCGGCCTGCGGATCGTCGAGCGTCTGGCCTGCTTCCTTCTGCACCGCGAGCGTGTAGCGCGAGGCGAACAGCACGTAGGCGCTGTAGTCGCCGGAAACGTTGAGCGGCAAGATGTCTCCGCGTCGGGGAGTCTCGGGCATTCCCTGCTCGGCGAGGCCCTCGACGTCGACACCGATGGTGTTGGTCGCCGGGCAGTACGACACCGGTGCCGTGGCCTCTGCGTCGGAGCATCCGGTGGCCGAACCGGAGTAGTCGACGGCCGGCGGATCGGCGACGGGCAACACCTTCTCGAAGGATCGGGTGAAGGCACCGAGGGAATCCTCGGTCACCGGTAGCTCACCGGAGTCGTCGGGGTCGCTGAACTTCTGCGGCAACGATGCTCGACGCGAATCGATTTCGGCCTCGTCGATGCCGGTGCAGGCCGCCGCGCCGTCGGTGAAGCCGATCTGCACGGCGGTGACGCGCTCGAATGCCGAGCCGTGCACCGATTCGGGATCGTTGGGATCGACGTCGCGCACGGCGACCGTTGCGGCGAGTACGCCGTTGAGTCCGTCCGAGGTGTTGATCGTGAAGTGCGGCGCATCGTCTTCGGCGACGTGGCGGATGAACGCACCGGCGAAGCAGTCGGCCTGTTGCTCGGCCACGATGGTCGGGGTGTCGTCGCCGACGAGCCCCGACTGATGCTGAATGGCGTGGCCGTATTCGTGGGCGATCACCATCACGACCGACATCGGTCCGAACGCGTCGACCAGAGCCGGGAGCAGAATGGTCCGATCCCACCCGATCGAATCGTCGCGGGTGCAGTAGGCGGCGTTCGGGATGCCGCCGGTTCGGTCTCCGCAGAATCTGATACCCGATCCCTCGTCCTCGGACGCGTCCCACGAGACGACATTCGAGACCGGGGTGAACGACCCCTTGAACAAGCTGGAGTACTGCTCGGCCCAGAACTGTTGGATGTCGTCGATCGCGTTGGTGGCGAGGATGTCCGAGTCGGTGCCCTCGGCGTTCTCCACCTCGATCGTCGAATCGGGGACTCCCGGACGCGGCCCGCTCGGCCCGCTCGTGACCGGGAGTCCTGCGACGGTGAACGGGTTCTCGTAGATCGATACCGCGTTCCCGCCGACGGTCTGCGCGCACGAGGTCAGCAGGAGCAACCCTGCAGTGGCGGCCGCGGCCAGTAGTCGGGGTGTGCGGCCGCCACTCATCTATCGCTCCAGTTTTATCCAGATCGCCCCGTTGGCGGGTAGTGCGACCTGGCCTGACGCCGGTCGACCGTGCCACGAGTGCGATGTTGCCGTCACTTCACCCAGGTTGCCCACGCCGGAGCCCCCGTACTCCGTTGCGTCGGTGTTGAGGATCTCTGTCCAACGGCCGGGTTCCGGTAGTCCCACACGATAGCTGCCGTGCTCGTTTCCGGAGAAGTTGAAAATACACGCGATGACCGAACCGTCGGATCCGTACCGCAGAAAGCTCAGCACATTGTTCTCGGTGTCGTTGGCGTCGATCCACGAGTATCCACTCGGCGACGTGTCGAGCGTCCACAGTGCCGGGTGGGACTTGTACGTCGAGTTGAGATCGGACACAAGGGTTTTGACGCCGTTGTGCAGAGGTTCCTCGTCGATCTGGTACCAGTCGAGGCCACGCTCCTCGGACCACTCACGGGTCTGCCCGAACTCCTGTCCCATGAACAGCAGTTGCTTACCGGGGTGCGCCCACATGTAGGCGAGCATGCCGCGCAGGCCGGCAGCCTTGGCGTAATCGTCGCCTGGCATTCGCGTCCACAACGTGCCCTTGCCGTGCACCACCTCGTCGTGGCTGATGGGGAGAAGGTAGTTCTCACTCCACGCATAGACCAGAGAAAAGGTGATCTCGTGGTGGTGGTAACTGCGATGAATGGGATCACGCCCGAGGAAGCCGAGGGTGTCGTGCATCCAGCCCATGTTCCACTTCATGTTGAACCCGAGTCCGCCGACGTTCGTCGGGCGGGTGACGCCGGGCCATGCCGTCGACTCCTCGGCCACGGTGACGACGCCGCGGTGCTTCTTGTGCACCGTTGCGTTCATCTCCTGCAGGAAGGTCACGGCCTCGAGGTTCTCGCGGCCACCGTAGATGTTCGGCGACCAGCCGCCCTCGGGGCGGGAGTAATCCAGGTACAGCATCGATGCCACGGCGTCGACACGGAGGCCGTCGATGTGGAACTCGTCGATCCAGTACAGCGCGTTCGCGACCAGGAAGTTGCGCACCTCTCGGCGGCCGAAGTCGAAAACAAGTGTGCCCCAGTCGAGTTGCTCGCCGCGCTGTGGGTCGCCGTGCTCGTACAGTGGGCCGCCGTCGAACCGGGCCAGGGCCCATTCGTCCTTGGGGAAGTGCGCGGGAACCCAGTCGACGATGACGCCGATTCCGGCACCGTGGAGGTGGTCGACGAAGTAACGGAAATCGTCGGGGCTGCCGAAGCGCGATGTCGGTGCGTAGTACGACGTCACCTGGTAACCCCAGGACCCGCCGAACGGGTGCTCGGCGACCGGGAGCAGCTCCACGTGGGTGAATCCGGTTTCGGTGATGTATTCGGCCAACTGCTCGGCGAGCTCGCGGTACCCCAGACCCGGTCGCCAGGACGCCAGGTGGATCTCGTACACACTCATCGGTGCCTGCGTCGGCTCGATGCCGGCCCGGGTGTCGAGCCAGGACTCGTCGTTCCAGGTGTACGAGGACGCGGTGACGACCGAGGCCGTCGACGGTGGGATCTCGGTGGCGAAGGCCATCGGGTCGGCCTTGTCCTTGACCGAACCGTCGGCACCGTGGACGCGGAACTTGTACAGCGCGCCCGGCGCGATGTCGGGAACGAAGAGCTCCCACACACCGGTCGAGCCCAGTACGCGCATCGGCCAGCTGCGGCCGGTCCAGCCGTCGAAGTCGCCGACGAGGGTGACGCCTTGCGCTGCGGGGGCCCAGACCGCAAACGAGGTTCCGGTGACGGCTCCGTCCGGAGTTGCATACGACTGTTGGTGCGCGCCGAGAATGTCCCACAGACGCTCGTGCCTGCCCTCGCCGAACAGGTGCAGATCGAGTTCGCCGAGAGTGGGCAGGAAGCGGTATCCGTCGGCGGATTCGGAGACGTGTCCGCCGGGCCACGTCACCACGAGGCGGTAGTCGATCAGGTCCTCGAACGGGAGCAGGGCCGAGAAGACTCCGTGCGCGACGTGGGTCAACTCGTGGTCGACGCCACCGACGCGGGCGACGACCTTCTCGGCGTCGGGCTTGAGGGCGCGGATCGCCGTTCCGCCCGGCACCGGGTGGGCACCGAGGACGGAATGCGGGTTGTAGTGCCGCCCGGCAGCGATGAGATCGAGATCGTTGTCGGACGGGGCTGCGACGGTGTCTTCGGGTGTTCTCGGATTCTCGGTCACGTTGAATCCACTCACTTTCGGTTGCCGCGGTAGGCCAGTTCGATACGAGCCGGGTACGGGATGTGGGGGAGCGTGAAGATGTGCGCCACCGACGTCCAGGGCTCGAGCCTGACGAAATTGGTGTGGCCCCAGTCGTAGTGGACGCCGCTCACTTCGTCCTTGATCGTGAGGGTGTCCTGCCAGTCGTGGCCGAGGGCAGGCATGTCCAGGTGGATGGTGCCTTCTTCGGCTCCGAAGGGATTGAGGTTGATCACCACCAGGATCGAGTCACCGGTCTGCGGGTCGAACTTGGAATATCCGATCAGCGCCTCGTTGTCGATGGTGTGGAAGTGGATGTTGCGGAGCTGCTGCAGCGCCGGATGCGCGCGCCGAATCGCGTTCAGCGTGGTGATCCAGGGCTCGAGCGACTCGCCGCGGGCCAGCGCACCCTCGAAATCGCGTGGGCGCAACTGGTACTTCTCCGAGTCCAGGTATTCCTCGCTGCCCTCTCGCACGGCCTGGTGCTCGAACAGCTCGTAGCCCGAGTAGACGCCCCAGGTGGGTGCCATCGTCGCCGCGAGAGCTGCTCGGAGAGCGAACATTCCGGGTCCGCCGTGTTGCAGGCTCTCGTGCAGGATGTCCGGGGTGTTGACGAACAGGTTCGGCCGCGCGTCGTCGGCGCGTCGAGCATGCTCCTCGGCGAACTCGGTCAGCTCCCACTTGGCGGTACGCCAGGTGAAGTACGTGTACGACTGCGTGAAGCCGCGCTGCGCCAGCCCGTACATGCGCACCGGTCGAGTGAACGCCTCGGCGAGGAACAGCACGTCCGGATCGGTCTTCTTGACCTCGGCGATGAGCCATTCCCAGAAGTCCGGCGGCTTGGTGTGTGGGTTGTCGACTCGGAAGACCTTGACCCCGAGAGAGATCCAGTATCGGACCACGCGCAGCACTTCTTCGTAGATGCCACGTCGGTCGTTGTCGAAGTTGACCGGGTAGATGTCCTGGTATTTCTTCGGCGGATTCTCGGCATAGGCGATCGTGCCGTCCGGTAGCACCGTGAACCACTCGGAATGTGTTGCAGCCCAGGGATGGTCGGGAGCAGCCTGAAGGGCGAGATCAAGGGCCACTTCCAGGTGGTGCTCCTGTGCGGCGGCGACGAACGCGCGAAAATCGTCCTCGGTGCCCAGTTCCGGATGGATGGCGTCGTGCCCGCCGTCCTCGGAGCCGATGGCCCACGGCGATCCGACGTCCTCGGGACCGGGGGTCAACGTGTTGTTCGGGCCCTTGCGGTTGATGGTGCCGATGGGGTGGATCGGCGGCAGGTAGACGATGTCGAATCCCATCCGCTCGATGCGGGGCAACTGCTCGATCGACGTCGCGAACGTGCCGTGTCGAGGAGAGCCGTCCTCGTTCCATCCGCCGGTGGACCGAGGGAAGAACTCGTACCACGCACCGTTGAGGGCGAGATTGCGATCGACCCACACGTTGACCGCGCGAGAACGAGTCACCAGTTCGCGCAGCGGGTGAGCGAACAGCAACTCGGCGACCGACGACGCGAACGCGGAGGAGACCCGGGCAGGCAGCGGGCGATCGGTGTCGCGCAACGCGGCGGCGACATCGGCCAGCATCTGCCTGCTCTCGGCAGGAACGCCGGTGGCAGCCCGCAGGAACAGCCGCGCCCCGATCTCGAGATCGTTCGAGAGCTCGTGAGCACTCTGGCCCACTCCGAGCTTGGCTTCGACGGCATGGCGCCAGGTGCTGATCGGATCGCTCCACGCTTCGATGCGGCAGATCCAGTAACCCGGCCGAGAGGGGACGAACACCGCGTCGAACGTGTCGGGTTCGCGGCCCGGTGTCATCGGGATGCGTTCGAGTTTGCCTCCCGGTCCGCGCACCGACAGTGTCGCGGCCACCGCGTCGTGACCCTCGCGCCAGACGTCGGCGGAGACTGGAAACGTCTCGCCCACCACCGCTTTCGCGGGGTACTTCCCGGTCGTCGTATCTGGAAGGACATTGTCGATACCAAGTCGACCTGTCACTTCACACTCCATTCTTCGCTAGAGGTATGGCTGCGCGGGCGCAACCTCTGATCGAACCGATATTGGTGTGCTTCTATTCGTCAACCGTAATGCAGCAATGCAGATGGCGCGTGCGCCGACGCATACTGCCCGTGACGGGCACCGCGGAGCAGATTTCGTGTAAGCCGCCCATCGACACAGGTGTCCGTGGGTAGGGTTCGACCCTGTGAAAGCTTTGCGCCGATTCACCGTCCGAGCCCATCTTCCCGCCCGCTTGAATGCCCTCGCCGAGCTCTCGACAAACCTCAGGTGGTCGTGGCACTCGTCGACGCAGGATCTGTTCGAGCACATCGATCCACTGTTGTGGACCGAACTCGAGCGCGATCCGGTGGCCGTACTGGGAGCCGTCGCACCGGCGCGGCTCGAGGAACTCGCGGCCGACGAGCGCTTTCTGGCCGAGCTGGACGCCGCCGAGGCGGATCTGCACGACTACCTCGCCCGTCCGCTCTGGTACCAGAACGAACTGGCCGAGGGACGTGCTCTGCCGTCGGGCATCGGGTATTTCTCGATGGAGTTCGGCGTCACCGAGGTGCTGCCCAACTACTCCGGCGGCCTCGGGATTCTGGCCGGCGACCACCTCAAGGCTGCCTCCGACCTGGGACTGCCGTTGATCGGTGTCGGGTTGCTCTACCGCTCGGGATACTTTCGCCAATCGCTGACGGCCGACGGCTGGCAGGCCGAACGCTATCCGTCACTCGACCCGCACGGTCTGCCGCTGCGATTGCTTACCGACGACGGCGACTCACCGGTGCTGATCCACGTGTCGATGCCCGGATCTCGGGTTCTGCGGGCACGGGTGTGGATCGCCCAGGTGGGACGCGTCCCGCTGTTGCTGCTCGATTCCGACATCGCCGACAACGACCCGGAGCTGCGTGGGGTCACCGACCGGTTGTACGGCGGCGACCAGGACCACCGCATCAAGCAGGAGATACTCGCCGGTATCGGCGGCGTTCGAGCGATCCGGGCCTACACCCGTGCGCACGGTCTGCCCGATCCCGAGGTGTTCCACATGAACGAGGGCCATGCCGGCTTCCTGGGCGTCGAACGCATCCGCGAACTCGTCACCTCCGGAACCCTGGACTTCGACGCGGCGCTGGCGGCGGTGCGGGCCGGCACCGTCTTCACCACCCACACCCCTGTCCCCGCCGGCATCGACCGGTTTCCGGCCGATCTGGTGCGGCATTACTTCGGTAGTGCGGACGGCGGCGCGGACTCGGCGCTGCTGCCGGGTCTGCCGATGGATCGAATCCTCGCCCTCGGCGGCGAGAGCGACGCGTCGGTGTTCAACATGGCGCACATGGGGTTGCGTCTGGGACAACGCGCCAACGGTGTGTCGAAGCTGCACGGCATCGTCAGCCGCGAGATGTTCAACGACCTGTGGCGGAGATTCGACGCATCCGAGGTGCCTATCGGATCGGTCACCAACGGCGTCCACGCTCCGACGTGGTCTGCTCGGGAATGGGCAGACGGGGAGCCGGGGCCGCTGTCCTCGGACCAGGTGTGGTCCACACGCAACGCCCTGCGCGCGCAACTGGTGGACGAGGTACGGCGCCGGGTGCGGCGCTCGGCTCTCGAACGCGGCTCGACCGAGGCCGAGATCAGTTGGACAGCAAATGTTTTCGATCCCAACGTACTCACCGTAGGCTTTGCTCGACGGGTACCGACGTACAAGCGCCTGACCCTGATGCTCCGCGAACCCGAGCGGCTGCGCGCCATGTTGCTGGACCCGGTTCGTCCGGTCCAGCTGGTGGTCGCGGGCAAGTCGCACCCCGCCGACGACGGTGGAAAGGCGCTCATCCAGCAGATCGTCAGGTTCGCCGATCAGGCCGACGTACGGCACCGCATCGTGTTCCTGCCCGACTACGACATGTCCATGGCGCGATTCCTGTACTGGGGATGCGATGTGTGGCTGAACAATCCGTTGCGACCGCTCGAAGCGTGCGGCACCTCGGGCATGAAGTCCGCGCTCAACGGCGGCCTGAACCTCTCGATTCGCGACGGGTGGTGGGACGAGATGTACGACGGCGAGAACGGCTGGGCCATTCCCACCGCGGACGGCGTCACCGACGACAACCGCCGCGACGATCTCGAAGCCGCTGCACTCTACGAACTACTCGAACAGGCAGTGCTACCCAAGTTCTACGACCGCGGGGACGACGGTGTGCCGAGCCGCTGGATCGAAATGGTGCGGCACACGCTCGAGCAGTTGGGCCCGAAAGTGCTGGCGTCGAGAATGGTTCAGGACTACACGCTGGGCTACTACGCGCCCGCAGCGGAATCCGCGCGCGCGGCATCGGCCGATGATCACCGCGGTGCCACGGATGTCGCATCGTACCGCCGCCGCGTCGAACAGGCATGGGGCGCAGTGAAAGTCACCCGCGTCGACAGTGAGGGTCTGCCGGACACTCCGGTGATCGGTGCTGAGCTCTCGCTGCGCGCCAACGTCGATCTCGGCGGCTTGGACGCGTCGGACGTGGTGGTGCAGGCGGTCGTGGGACGCGTCGACGAGGACGAGAACCTCACCGACATTCGCACGACGGCCATGACGCACGTGGGAACCGACGGCGGCGAGCACGTGTACGCGGGCGAGACGCGGCTGCCGCACAGCGGCACGGTGGGATACACGGTGCGGGTGCTACCTCATCACCACGGTCTGGCCTCGGATGCCGAGCTGGGTCTGGTGGCGACGCCCTAGGGAGCAGCTACTTTCCGGCGAGACGGGTGAGGGCCTTGCGGACCACCTCCGGGTCCGAGGTCTCCCAGAACGGCGGCAGCGAGGCACGTAGGTAGCCGCCGTAGCGGGCGGTCGCCAGGCGCGAATCGAGCACGGCGACAACACCTTTGTCGTCGACGCTACGAAGCAGTCGGCCGACGCCCTGCGCCAGCAGCAGGGCCGCGTGGTTGGCGGCGACCGCGAGAAAGCCGTTGCCGCCACGTGATTCGACGGCCTGCTGCCTGGCCACCAGCAGCGGATCGTCGGGCCGCGGGAACGGAATGCGGTCCAGGATCACCAGACTCAACGACGGGCCGGGGACGTCGACGCCCTGCCACAGAGACAGCGTCCCGAACAGGGAGGTGGCCTCGTCGTCGGCGAACTTCTGCACCAGTGCGCCGGTGGAATCGTCGCCCTGGCACAGGATCGGCGTATCGAGGCGCTCCCGCATCTCCTCGGCGGCGGCCTTGGCGGCGCGCATGGACGAGAAGAGTCCGAGCGTTCGGCCGCCGGCGGCGCTGACCAGCGACTCGATCTCGTCGAGGGAGGACTTCGAGAGGCCGTCACGTCCGGGTGGCGACAGATGCTTGGCGATGTACATGATGCCGGCCTTGGCGTGGTCGAACGGCGACCCGACGTCGAGCGAATTCCACCTGATCGACCCGGTGTCGGACGGCGGTTCCACGCCCGATGCCATCGCGGTGTCACTGCGCGACGGCTTCTCTGCGGGAAGCCCCCAGTTGACGGCCAAGCCGTCGAACGATCCGCCGACGGTCAAGGTCGCGGAGGTGAGCACCACGGTGGACTCGGCGAACAGGCGCGCTCGGAGCAGTCCGCCCACCGACAGCGGGGCGATGTGGACGGTGCGTTTGACGTTGCCGCGGAAATCGTCGACGGCATGCCAGACCACGTCCTTGCGTTTGGCCGGGTCGGGTTCGTCGAACGCCGTGAGGACGCGCACGGCACTGTCGTGCACCTCGTCGATCGCGACGAGTGCGGCGCTGCGAGCCGCGGCAGCCTCGGGATCGCTGGCCGCCATGCCCTGCTTGTTGGGGCCGATCGCGGTGCGGACCGCCCAGGCGGCGTCGCGAATGGAGGCGAGTGCGGGGCCGACGCCGTCGGGCAGAGACTGCCAGCGGCTCGGGGGTAGCTCGTCCAGAATCGCGGCCCAGTTCTCGGCGGCTCCTTCGAGCTGATCGACCGTCTCTTCTTCGATCAACTTCGCGCTCCGGCGCGCCGCGGCGGTGACGGTCGCGGCCGACAGCTCCTCGGTGGCAACGCCGGTCACTCGGTCGACCAATTCGTGGGCCTCGTCGACGACCACGACATCGTGCTCGGGCAGGATCTGAATTCCGGTGATCGCGTCGATCGCGAGCAGGGCGTGATTGGTCACCACGACGTCGACCTGGGCAGCCTCGGTGCGCGCGCGCTCGGCGAAGCAGTCCTCGCCGACGGGGCAGCGGGATTTGCCCAGGCATTCGCGGGCGGTGACGCTGACCTGACGCCAGGCCTGATCGCTGACCCCGGGCACGACGTCGTCGCGGTCGCCGGTCTCGGTCTCGGACGACCACTTCGTCAGCCGTACCACCTCGCGTCCCATCCGCGAGACGGCGAACGGGTCGAACAGTTCCGCATCCGGTGCCTCTTGCGCAGCCCCGGTGTGGATCTTGTTCATGCACAGATAGTTGTTGCGGCCCTTGAGGATTGCGAACTTCGGGCGGCGGCCGACGGCCTCGGTCAAGGCGTCGGACAGGCGCGGTAGATCGCGGTCTACCAGCTGCCGCTGCAGCGCGATGGTGGCCGTGGAGACGATGACGGTCTTGCCGGATTCCACCGCGTGCCGAATGCTGGGAACGAGGTACGCGAGGGACTTGCCGGTTCCGGTGCCTGCCTGCACCGCGAGATGCTCCCCGGTATCGATCGAGTGCGCCACCGCCGAGGCCATCGTCAGCTGATTGCTGCGTTCCTTGCCGCCGAGGGAGTGCACCGCGACCTGCAGGAGAGCGGGAACGGTTGGCAACTCGGTCTTCGACGGCACCGAAGCAGACTACTGCCGATCGCCCACCCGGTTCGGTACCGACACCGCTGTCACCCCTCGACGAAGCGAGTGGGTACGGCCGGTTCGCCCTGGGACAGCTTCAAGCCCTCCCACGGGAGGCTGACCAGGCGTCGGGCCAGCAGGTCACGGCCGTCGGCGAGTGTCGGTAGGTCGGCGACTCGTTCTCCGCCGCGGACCAACGGCGTGGTCAACGTCTCCACCGTCAGATCGCTCTCGACGGTCGGGGGAGCGTCGAACGGGTGCACGATCTCCTCGACTGCGGTGCCGGTGCGGCGCGCGGTACGCAGCGCCGCCTTGGTGCCACCGCGAGACTCCTTGTGGCTGCTGCGCTTGGCGACGGGAATGCCGTCGACGGTGACCAGCTTGTAGACCATGCCCGCCGTCGGTGCGCCGGAACCGGTGACGAGCGAGGTGCCGACGCCGTAGGAGTCGACCGGCTCGGCGCGCAATGCGGCGATGGCGTATTCGTCGAGGTCACCCGAGACGACGATTTTGGTCTTCGGCGCACCGAGGGCATCCAATTGGTCGCGTACCTGCCGCGCGAGTACACCGAGGTCGCCCGAGTCGATGCGCACACCGCCGAGTTCGGGGCCGGCCACCTCGATGGCGTTCGCGACGCCCTGGGTGATGTCGTAGGTGTCGACGAGCAGGGTGGTGCCCACACCGAGCGCGCGCACCTGAGCCGCGAATGCGGACCGTTCGTCCGGGCCGTCGGCGGTGGTGTGCAGCAGCGTGAAGGCGTGCGCCGACGTACCCGCGCCTGGGACGCCGTGGCGTCGGACGGCTTCGAGGTTGGATGTCGCGGTGAACCCGGCGAGGTATGCCGCGCGTGAGGCGGCGACAGCTGCTTCCTCGTGGGTGCGCCGCGATCCCATCTCGATGATCGGGCGAGATTTCGCGGAGGTGACCATCCGGGCTGCAGCGGACGCGATGGCGCTGTCGTGGTTGAGGATCGAGAGCACCACGGTCTCGAGAACGACGCACTCGGCGAACGTGCCGCGGACCGTCAGAACGGGGGAGCCGGGGAAGTACAGCTCGCCCTCGCGATAACCGTCGATGTCGCCGGTGAAGCGGTAGTTGCGCAGCCACTCGACGGTGTCTGCGTCGAGAAATTCGGCCACGATGCGTAGCTCGTCCGGGCCGAACCGAAAGCGCGCGATGGCGTCGAGTATCCGGCCGGTGCCCGCGAGAACCCCGTACCGGCGGCCTGCGGGCAACCTGCGCGCGAAGACCTCGAAGCTGCAGACACGATCTGCGTTGCCGCTGGCCAGAGCGGCCGACAGCATCGTGTACTCGTACTGATCGGTCAGCAGCGCGGTACTGACGTCGTCGGTGAAAATCGCGTGATCTGTGGTCGCGTCGTTGCTCACCTCGCCCACACTACGAGCGAAGGGGCGAGCGTGTGACGCTGGCCCGACACGCCGTACCCTGTGGACATGCCTTGGTTGACGGTGGATGGAACGCTTCTGCCCGTGGACGGCTTCTCGGCAGGTGGGGTCGTCGCCGCGTCACCGCAAGCGGTTCCGGCCCAGACCGAGGCCGTCGCTGCCGACGAATCCCACGACACCCCCTGGGTCACCATCGTGTGGGACGACCCGGTCAACCTGATGCATTACGTCACCTACGTCTTCCAGAAGCTCTTCGGTTACAGCAAGGCCAAGGCCACCGAGCTGATGATGCAGGTGCATTCCGAAGGCAAGGCCGTGGTGTCGAGCGGTGAGCGCGACGCGATGGAGAACGATGTTCGACGGCTGCACGCGGCGGGTCTGTGGGCCACCATGCAGCAGGACAAGTAGAAGCTCACCCCTCTTCGTCAGACAGGACATCAGCAACAGTGCGCACGTGGACGAGACGGAATTCGCTGTCCGGGGTCAAGATCAAGTCCGAGATCGATGCTCGTGAGGCCGCCGTACTCCGTTCGCTGGTCGGCTCGGTTCTCGGATTGCTGCGCGACCGTTCCGCCGCTGCGCCCACCGACGAACTCGCGGCGCTGACCGGTCTGCGTACCGGGCACAACAGCCCGCCCGAGGACGCCGCACTGGCTCGGCTGCTGCCGGACTTCCACCGCGCCGACCCCGGCCGCGACGAGGAGGACCCGGCAGACCTCAACGGTGCACTCCGCGGACTTCACGAGCCCGAGATCATCGACGAGAAGATGGCCGCAGGATCGACGATCCTGGCCACCCTTCCCGAGTCCGGTGGCAAGATCGTGCTCACCCAGGAGCAGGCGGATGCATGGTTGACTGGCCTCAACGACGTGAGGTTGGCGCTCGGCACGACGCTGGGGATCAGCGCGGATACACCCGATGTCCTCGACGAGGGCGATCCCCGCGCTCCACATCTCGACGTCTACCACTGGCTGACCTGGATGCAGGATTCACTCGTACAGGTCCTCATTCCCTAGGACGCGCGCGTGACCGCTGCTTTCCAGACTCCCGGACCGCGGGATTCCCTGACCGACGTGGCAGGTCTGCTGGTCGGTCATCATCACGAACGCGACGACGATGCCACCATGGGTTCCGGCTCGGCGACCGGCTGCACGGTGGTTCGTGCACTCGGAGGTGCGACGGCGGCCGTCGATGTTCGCGGCGGCGGGCCGGGGACTCGCGAGACCGATCTGCTCGATCCGAGCCATTCCGTCCAGCACGTCAACGCGATCCTGTTGACCGCGGGCAGTGCCTACGGACTCGCCGCGGCCGACGGCGTCATGCGGTGGCTCGAAGAGCACGGCCAGGGGATTCCGATGGGCAGTCCCGACCTCGTCGTACCGATCGTGCCGGCCGCGGTGATCTTCGATCTTCCGGTCGGTGAGTGGACTGCGCGGCCGACGGCGGAGTTCGGCTATCTCGCGGCGGCAGCAGCAGCGACCGACTTCGCGACGGGATCGGTCGGGGCAGGAGTCGGTGCCCGCGCCGGAGTGCTCAAGGGCGGTGTCGGTACAGCCAGCACGGTGATCGAGGGCGGGCCGGCCGACGGGGTCACGGTCGCGGCGCTGATGGTCGCCAATCCGGTGGGCGCAGTGTTCGATCCGCGTACCGGACTGCTGTGGGGTGTCGGCACGCTCGGGCCTGCGGCGTTCGGTATGCGCAAGCCCGACGTGAATCAGCTGTGGGCCGCGCTCGCCCTCGAACCCAAAGGCACGGCACTGAACACCACGATCGGGGTTGTCGCCACCGACGCTGCGTTGTCGTCTGCGTCGTGCAAGCGGATTGCCGTCGCCGGTCACGACGGCCTGGCGCGGGCCGTTCGACCGGCACACTCGCCGCTCGACGGCGACACGATCTTCGCCGTGTCCACCGGCACCAGACCCGTCACCGCAGAGTCCTCGGTTCCCGCCGCGTTCTCGACGGAGCTACCGGTACTGGCCGCGGTCACCGAGGCCGCAGCGATCGTCGTCGAGCGAGCCATCGTCCGGGCCCTGCTCGACGCCACCTCGGTGGCCGGGATCCCTACCTACCGCCAGATCTTCCCGTCGGCATTCGGTGGATCGGGAGCCTGAGCGCGGCTCACGCGATACCTCTGCCCGGTACCGTGGAGGGACCGAATCCGGAGGCGATCATGAGCGAGATCAGTAACCGTCCAGCCGAGCGTGAGCGGCCGGTCTGGATGCGGGCCGCCGTCCTGGTGGGAGCATTCACCGTGCTGCTGTGGGTCATCGAGTTCATCGATGTGGCCAGTGGGTCGAGGCTCGAACGTAACGGGATCCAGGCCCGCTCGGTCGAGGGGTTGTGGGGAATTCTGTTCGCGCCCGTGCTGCACGACGACTGGCAGCATCTGATCGCGAACACCGTGCCGATCGCCGTGCTCGGGTTTCTGGTGTTGCTCTCCGGACTGGCGCGTGGTCTGGCTGC
Source organism: Rhodococcus sp. 15-2388-1-1a (assembly GCF_002259145.1). NCBI lineage: Bacteria > Bacillati > Actinomycetota > Actinomycetes > Mycobacteriales > Nocardiaceae > Rhodococcus > Rhodococcus sp. 15-2388-1-1a. The sequence goes on from NZ_NPFP01000036.1 coordinate 21,419, forward strand.
CACCGGGATCATCTGGGTGGTCGGCGGGTTCGGTACCTGGCTCACCGCCGGTTCCTATACGAACACGATCGGTGCGTCGATTCTGATCTTCGGTTTCATCGCATACCTGTTGGTGCGCGGCTTCTTCACCCGCAAACTGGGGCAGATCGCGATCGGCGTCGTGGTGTTCCTGCTGTACGGCAGCGCCCTGTGGGGCGTGCTCCCGAGTGAGCCGAACGTGTCGTGGCAGGGGCATCTGTTCGGCGCGGTGGGCGGAGTGGTTGCCGCTCGGCTGTTGTCCGCCGACGCGCGAGCCGAGAGGGCGCGCGCGAAATCGCTCGATCGGCTCACTCCGTAGGCGCAAGGTAACTGCAGACACACCTGTGGTCGTCGGTGAATTTCGCCGACTCGCGCTGTGAATACTGCCCGAACGTTTCTGGTGATGCGCTCGGCGTGGCAGCATGGCTTTCATGCGAATTACCGTCCTGGGATGTTCGGGCAGTGTGTCCGGACCCGATTCACCCGCGTCGGGCTACTTGTTGGAAGAAGAGGAGACCGCGCCGGTCGTCCTCGACTTCGGTCCCGGCATCCTCGGGGCGTTGCAGCGCTACGCCGATCCGGGAGATGTGAGCGTTCTGCTCTCGCATCTGCACGCCGATCACTGCCTGGACGTTCCGGGTCTGCTGGTGTGGCGTCGCTACCACCCCACTCCGCCGGAGGGGCGAGCGATCGTCTACGGACCCAAGGACACGGCGTTCCGGCTCGGAGTCGCCTCGGCCGAGTGCGGTGGGCAGATCGACGACATGTCCGACACCATCGACCTGCGTCGCTGGGTGGACGGACGCACCGTGGAGTTCGGGAAGTTGTCGATTCTGGCTCGGCAGGTGTTCCATCCGCCGGAGTCGTACGGCATGCGGGTCACCACTGCGCAAGGCCGTACGTTCGCGTACAGCGGAGACACGGGAATGTGCCAGGCAGTCCAGGATCTGGCGCACGGGGCAGACATGTTCCTGTGCGAGGCGTCGTGGACCGACAGTCCGGAGCGGCCCGAGGGTGTGCACCTGTCCGGCACCGAGGCGGGCCGAATCGCGCGCGAGGCAGGGGTGGGGGAGCTGTTGCTCACCCATATTCCACCGTGGACCTCACGGGAGGACGTCATCGCCGAGGCGAAAGCAGAGTTCAGCGGACCGGTGCACGCGGTTCTGCCAGGGGACGTCTTCACCGTCTGACGACGCGCTAGGCTTCGAGTCGTGTCCAGACGAGAAGACGGCAGGGCGGACGACGAGCTCCGCAACATCAAGATCACCCGCGGATTCACCAGCCACCCGGCAGGGTCGGTGCTGGTCGAATTCGGCAACACCAGGGTGATGTGCACGGCCAGCGTCGAGGAGGGCGTCCCGCGCTGGCGGAAGGGATCCGGCCTCGGTTGGCTTACCGCCGAGTACGCGATGCTCCCCGCTGCCACCCACACCCGCAACGGCCGCGAGTCCGTCAAGGGCAAGGTCGGTGGGCGCACCCAGGAAATTTCTCGTTTGGTCGGACGCTCACTGCGAGCATGCATCGACCTCGCTGCGATCGGCGAGAACACCATTGCCCTCGACTGCGATGTACTCCAGGCCGACGGCGGTACCCGCACCGCGGCCGTGACCGGTGCGTTCGTCGCGCTCAACGACGCGGTCACGTACCTGCGAGCAGCGGGGCGACTGGCCGATCCGCAGCCCATCTCGTGCATGATCGCCGCAGTCAGTGTCGGCGTCGTCGACGGCCGAGTGCGCCTCGATCTGCCCTACGAAGAAGATTCGCGCGCCGAGGTCGACATGAACGTCGTCGCCACCGACACCGGCACGTTGGTGGAAATCCAGGGAACCGGAGAGGGCGCGACCTTCCCTCGAACCACACTCGACAAGTTGCTCGACTCCGCATTCGTCGGCATCGAGAAGTTGTTCGAGGTGCAGAAGGAAGCACTGGCTTTGCCGTACCCCGGCGAACTGCCCGAGCCTGCGGCCGCGGAACCGAAGAAGAAGTTCGGTGCCTGACTCGAAGCTTCTGGTCGCGAGCCGGAACGCGAAGAAGTTGCGCGAACTCCGGCGGGTGCTCGACGCCGCCGGAGTGGCCGGAATCGAACTGGTCGGCCTCGACGAGGTGCCGCCGTTTCCGGAGGCCCCCGAGACCGGAGCGACCTTCGAGGAGAATGCACTCGCCAAGGCGCGTGATGGCGCGGCGGCCACCGGATTGCCTTGTGTGGCAGACGATTCCGGAATCGAAATCGATGCCCTGAACGCGATGCCCGGAGTGCTCTCGGCTCGCTGGTCCGGTACGCACGGGCAGGACGAGGCCAATACCGCACTGGTTCTGGCGCAGTTGAGTGATACCCCTGACGAGCGTCGCGGAGCCGCATTCGTCTCGGCGTGTGCCCTGGTGATTCCCGGCGGTGCCGAGACGGTGGTCCGCGGCGAGTGGCGCGGTGTGGTGGGCCGAGAGCCGATGGGGGAGAACGGCTTCGGCTACGACCCCATCTTCGTTCCCGAGGGCGACGGCCGCAGCGCCGCGCAGCTCAGCCCCGAGGAGAAGGACGCCGCCTCGCATCGTGGCCGCGCGCTACGCACGCTCGTTCCCGCGCTCGAAGAACTGACGGGGCGGTAGCTCGTGCGGGCGCGTGCAGTGCTGGGGCGTACGTCGGTTGCACTCGCAGCCGGCGCGTTGTGCCTGACGGGTATCCCGGCCTCGGCCACACCCGCGGCAGGCTCGTTCGCCGAGGCCCTCGCCTACTCGATCGCGCACCCGGGAGTGACTCCTCCGGGCTCGAACGACTTCTCGTGTGTTCCGAGCGCGCAACATCCTCAGCCGGTGGTGCTGGTGCACGGATTCCTGGAGAACTCCTACGCCAACTGGGCGTCCCTGTCGCCGAAGCTGGCCGAGGCCGGATACTGCGTGTTCGCGATCGACTATGGCAATACCGGGCCGGTCCAGGCCCTCGGTGCGCTCGAACCCATCCCCGAGAGTGCTGCGGAACTGTCGACGTTCGTCGATTCCGTGCTCGCGGCGACGGGCGCGCAGAAGGTGTCGATCGTGGGCCACTCGAAGGGCGGCACGGTGCCGCGCTACTACGCCCGCTTCCTCGGTGGAGACCGCACGGTCGCGCGGATCGTGGCGTTGTCTCCGCCGAACTACCCGACGGCAGGCCCCCCGGTGCAGGACGACGTGCTCGAACGACTGAACGAGGGCAGCGATACCGTCTCGGGCATCGACTACACCACGATCGTCACCCGATACGACCAGGTCGTCGTTCCGTACACGGCCTCGTTGCTCAGCGGAGCGGGAAACACGAACGTGGTGTTGCAGGACGTGTGTCCGTCCAACGCCGTCGAGCACACGGGAATCTCGTACGATCCGCTGGCTCAGCGGCTGGTGCAGAACGCATTGGATCCGACGAACGCGCAGCCGATCGGCTGCTGACGTCAGACGCCGAAGTCGGCTTTGACCTGCTTGGTGCGCTTGTGCTCGACGTAGAAGGACAGGAACGGGATGGTTCCGGCGAGCAGTGTGCCGATCGTGCGGGCGGCAGGCCACCGCACCTTGATGGCGAGATCCACCGTGAGCACGAGGTACACGAGGTAGACCCAACCGTGCACGACGGCAATCCAATTGGGCACGTTTTCGACCTTGAAGATGTACTTCGCGACCATCTCGGTCACGAGAACGAGCAGCCAGATTCCCGTGGCGTAGGCCAGAACGCGATAGCGCAGCAACGCGGATGCGATCTTCTGGGTCTTGTTCGCAGACGCCTGCGCCTTCTCCGGTGCCGAACTCACGTGGTGCTCCTGTCGGTCCCGCGGGATTCGTTCAGCTCCGCGAGGTAGCTGTTGTATTCGAGTAGCTGCCTGGCTTCGGGATCGTCGAGGTCCCTTGCGTCTGCCGCCGGCGCGCTGCGCTGGGGGAGCAGGTCGAGGGGTACCTCGGTGGGTCCGTCGGGCCGAGCTGCAGCTGCTTCGTCGGAGTCCTCGTCCTCGAGTCGGACGAACTTGCGGTAGGCGTAGACCACGAACACTGCGAACAGGGGCCATTGGAACGCGTATCCGAGGTTCTGACCGTTACCGCCTACTGCCTCGAAGCGTTCCCACTGCCACCAGCCGAGGCCCAGGCACACCGCCGCGGACACGATGACCAGCGCGATCAGCGCTGGCCGACGGTTCGGGCGGGATGAAGTCACTCCTCGACGGTACCGGAGGTACTACTACTGGAGGTAGTCGCGTGCTGCGGCCCGGCGGTGATTCTCACCATGGACGGTTCGGGTGCGGCTCATGCCCGACGACGGTTGGCCCGTGCCTGGGCGAGTTGCTCGGCACCGGGCCCGGTCACGTCCGCCAGAGCGCTGCTGCGTCCGGTCAGAACCAGGGCCAGGGTGCCGGTCGATCCTTCGATGACCGGGCCCTCGCCGCGGCTCCAGTCGAGATCGGTCGCGCGCCACTGCAGTCGAAGTTCGGGGCCCTTGAACGGTGCGGCACCGCTCGCGGGCACCAGGAAGTCGAGCATCGTGATCATGCGGTGGTCGGGAACGTGGTGCTCGATTCCCAGCGGCCTGCACACGTCGAGTCCGTGCACGATGACGTCGGACAAGGGGGCCAGCGGACCGTGGCCGGGCGGGGTGAATTTCTTGTCGGCGTGAGCGGTGAGCAAGGCAGGCAATTCGTCTTCGTGCTCGCGACGAACGCGTGTGGTCATCAGTTGATTGGCTCGGTCGAAGTTGCCTCGGGTGCGCACCATGACGAGCCCGAACTGCCAGAGCGGGACGATCAGTGGCACCACCAGATGGGCGGCGACGTCGCGGACCGTCCAGGCCTCGCACAGCGATGGGGTGTCCCATTGTTCAGGGGTGAGAGACTCGAGAGTTCTTGCGAGAGAACGTCTCTCGTCTGTGATCTCGGCGAAGATCGCGTCGTTCGCTTCCTCGGGCATTCGAACCGCCTTCACGTGTCGGTGCTTGTCGACCCTGGACCTGACCGAGCCAGGAGCATGTGAAAACCGGCCCGAACGACCGTCGTGCGCGAGGGGGGACTTGAACCCCCACGTCCTGAGACACTGGAACCTAAATCCAGCGCGTCTGCCAATTCCGCCACTCGCGCGTGCCGGTGCAGTCTACAACCGATCGATCTGCACCGGCGACGCGGTTCGTCGGCGGATCGATCTCGCATCAGCGGTCGCCCGGGCGGGGACGGCGGTCCAGAGCAGCGCCAGGATCGGCAGTACCGCTGGAAGGTAGCCGTAGCCCGAACCGAAATGCGACCAGACGGTGGGCTCGGGAAACGCCGCAGGATCGAGGTACGTCCACGATCCGACGATGAGCACCCCGATCAGTTCGATTGCGAACACCCAGCGGCGCGATCTTCTGTGTCGAGGTGCGCCTGCCAACGACGCTGCTCCCAGGCAATAGGTGATCGCGGCGACAGCCGACAGTGAATAGGCAAGCGGCGCGCGTGATGCCTCGGTGGCCAATTGCACTGCACTGCGGCCTCCGGCCGCGAGTACGAACACTGCGTAGATCAGTATCAGGACTCGTTCCGGCCCAGCGTTTTTCGGGTCAGCGGTTTTCGGATCAGCCATGGGCCCATGTCGTCTGCATCCGCATGACCACAACCACGACCGCGACGAGTGCGACAGCCACCGCGGTCGACGCCCAGAACGAGGTGTCGCGACCGACCACACCGAAGGCGATGGGGATCAGCAACACCGACGACGCGGTGTAACCGAGGTGCACTGCGGGTTCGGTGGGTTCGACGCCGTCGAGCCGGGCGATCACCACGTGCAGGGCCTGCGCCAGAAGGCACAGTTCGAGCACGGCAACGGCGGTGGTTAGATGCCGGGACCGCGTTCGTGCGCGCGCGCCGTCCACCAGAACGACCACCGCCAGTGCGAGCGCGTACAGCGCGCATGCCGCAGCGAACGTCGCATTCATACGGCTGCCGCTCGTGCCGCCCTGGCTGCCTTCTTGTTCTTCGTCACTCCTCGTTTGTAGAACCACGTCGACAGGCCGGTGATCATCAGTACCAGTGGAGTCGATCCGAAGACGAACCAGATGATGCGCCACCAGCCGTTGACGCCGAATCCGTAGTGCCCGTAGGGCGTCGACCATTCGTCGAGAATGCGGTTGGACAGGGAGCTGCTGTCTCCGACCAGAAGGGCCGTGTGGGTGGCGTCGTAGCGGTCGACGGCCACATATCGGTCACCCGGATACGGTCCGTGCTCCCACGGGTCGTTGCCCTCTGCGATGTAGATGCCGAAGTATCCGGCCGGGTCGTCCGCCTCGGGTGGATACACGTTGGCGACCGGGCCGGACACAACGGATTCTGCTGCCGCGACAGCGTCGTCCACCGAGATATCGGATGCGGAGTCACTCTCGGGCACAACGGATTCGAACTCGTATCGGCTGTCGGGAACTGCTGTACCACCGGTCAGCGCGTACCAACCGTTCGCAAGCCCGGGAAACTCGAAGTTGGTTCCGGTCAATGCCCACATGAGCAGAAACGGGACGGCCACCATGCCGATCACCTGGTGCAGGTCGTAGTCGCGGGCGAACCGTCCCTTGGATGTGCGCACTCGAAACCCGTGGGTCCACCGTCGGATTCCCGGCCACCACAGCACGGCACCGGACACCGCCAGGAACAGCAACAGCAGACCACCGACGCCCAGCAGCAGCGAACTCCAGGTGATACCGATCAGGAACGACGTCCCGAGTGTGGGAACGTCGTCGAGCAGAAATGGAATGTGCCCGGGGTATTCCTCGCACGCGAAGAAGCACTCGTGAATCTGGTTCATCAAGCCCATGAATCCACGGTTTCGGTCGAACGACCCCGTGATTCGTCCGTCGGAGGGGTCGACGCCGAAGACAGTGGGTGAACCGGTGGTGGTGCCTACCTCGTACACGCCACCGAAGACGTTGATCGTGTCTGCGCCGAGTTCCGGGTGAGCCTGCCGAACGACGTCCAGTGCCTGTCCGGCCGTCACCGTAGCGGGTGCGGCACTCGCGGAGTAGACATCCGAGTGGGTCCACCGTTGCCATTCGGGGGTGTACAGGACGATTGCGCCTGTTGTCGTGATCACCACGAGCAGGAGGCCGAGTGTCAGCGACGCCCAGCGGTGCGTCACGATGATCGAGCGCTGGACTCGCTTGCGTGGCTTGGCTCTGGTGCGTGCCGGTCGGCGAGCTACCGGAGGGACGGTCCTGGATCGGGGCGCTTCGTCGGGGGTGATCACGGACATGATCGATCTCCTCTGTGTCGCCGAAGCGAGTCGTTGCCGCGCTATGTAGGGCAGCCTTAATTAGGCAAGGCTATTCATAGTGGGAGGCGTCTCGAAATGCAAGCGCGCGCAACGAATTTGAACAAGAGATTGCATATTCTTTAATCTCCTCGGGGGTGGCCGAGACTCGGCGCGTCGGGCATGCGCTCGTACGCCCGTCGATGGAACCGCCGAACCGGGGCACGGCGTGCGGTCGGGCACGTTTAGGCTCGCCGGGTGGCACCGAAGAAGGAGAACTCGTACGACCCAGCGCGCATTCTCGAGTTGCTCTGGCGAGTCGACGCCAAGCCGAGCCGTACCGGACTGAGCGTGGATGCGATCGTCGATGCCGCCATCGAGCTGGCCGACGCGAACGGTCTCGAGTCGGTGTCGATGCGGAACGTGGCCGAGCATCTCGGGGTCGGCGCGATGTCGCTCTACACGCATGTACCGGGCCGGGAGGAGCTGGCCGATCTGATGATCGATCGAGCGCGTGCAGACCTCTACTCGCACGTCGACGAGCCGTCCTCCGTGGTCGGCGGATGGCGTCCCGCGATGCGTTTCGTCGCCCAACGCAATTGGGCTCTGTACCAACGGCATTCGTGGCTTCTCGAAGCGGAGGGCGCACGGCCCGTGCTCGGTCCGCACACCAACGACAAGTACGAGGCCGAGGTGCGCCCCCTCGACGGCATCGGCCTGGGTGACGTCGAGATCGACTCCGTTCTCACGCTGGTTCTCACGCACGTCTCCGGTACCGCGCGAGCTCTCGCCGGCGTGACGCGTGTCAAGGAGCAGTCGGGCATGTCCGACGCCCAGTGGTGGGCGGCCACCGCACCGATCCTCGGACGGGTGATGGACCGCGAACGCTTTCCGGTGTCGTCCCGGGTCGGGACGGCCGCGGCGACGTCGTACGACGCCGCCAGCGACCCCGTGCACGCCTACCGGTTCGGGCTGGAGTGCATTCTCGACGGTGTGGAGGCTCTGATGTCTCGCGGTCGGCCTGCCGATCGCAGTTGCGCTTCGGAGTGACGCTGCTTCGCCCTGCGTGATGTGTGCTGGTATCGCCACACTGCGTGCTCGAGCGAGGCGAGGTCGGTGCCGAGTGCGTTCGCTGCGGCTCCGAGGATCACGGGGGAGCGGTCCTCGGCGACTCCTGCAGCGAGGTTGTGGTGCAGTGGTTCGAGCGCGTCGGCGACGAACGAGCGCAGGTGCTCGGCTGCTTTGTCGGTACGTACGCCGAGGTGCACGAGCATGCATTCCCAAGTGGTTTCGCCGAGACCGGGAATTGCGCAGAACGCGTCGAATTGCTCGTCGGTGTACTGCTCGAAGTCGGTCGAACGGGTCAGCCCCACCGATACCAACGTCTGTGCCGCCACGGCCGCGGCCGCACCCTTGGTTCGACTGTTCCCCGGAACCAGTTGACGGTTGGACAGAATCTCCACGAGTAGATCCGGTGTAGTGGCCAGTTCGGCGAGGGTTGTCAAATCGTCGAGTCGGTTGTCGCCGCGATGCGATCTCCATCGCTGGACCACCGCGCGGACCCCGCTGGTGGGGCCGCCGTAGGGAGCGCGCGCCGAGAAGATCGCATCCAGCAACGCCACCTCGCTCTCGCCGCGCCATCCCGGCGTCCAGTGTGGCGAACGAGATTGTGGCGCATGCGTTTCGATGTGTTCGAGCACCGCGTCGAGTTCTTCCACGGTGCAGATGTCCGTTACCGATGAATACATGAATTCCCCCCGGATTTCGTCGACCGCTCCCCTGATGTGCGGCTCGCTCGCACAAGGTAGGGGACCGCACCGACAAGGTCGCGTATCGCTTGTCTGTGCTCGAGATCACATCACGAAAAGATAACGAAAAATGCGAGGCTTTCCTCATGTTCTGGCGTCCCGGTCGATGCTCTCGCCAGCGTGGATGCGGGTTACCGGCGAGTTGGGTAAACAAAAAGTAAAGCCGCCTGGACCGACGTACTCGCTGGTAGCACTCGGACGTCCGAGCAAACCTGAGGATTTCCTCATGATTTTGTGTCAACCTTGAGCAGCGCGGAAGAGACCTGTCGACGAAGACCGGCTCACCGCTTCGACCCTGTAGCCCACGACGCACCAGGGCAGTCATCACAGCGAACGCCCCGACCCCCGAGGCGTCCACGAGAGGAATCTTCAGCCTTGACGATCAACGAGAGCACACCATCACACGGACGAGGCTCGCGAAGCTCCGGCAACGCAGACAAATCCCCTAGAAGCAATGGCGGCTCTCGGACTCTGGCAGATCGTTTCGCCGCGGGCGAGCCGTACGCACTGGCCTTCGGTGGCCAGGGTGCACCGTGGCTCAGCTCCCTCGAAGAACTGGCTCGCGACTCCGCGCTCGAACCCGAATTGACCGATCTCGTCAACGAGGCTGCAGTCACTCTCGCACCCGTTGCCGACGAGCTGCTGGTCGTCCGCTCCGTCGGCTTCGACCCGATCGGCTGGATGCTCGAACAGGACCTCGCCGACGACGACACCGCCGGCTCGTACGGACCGTCCGAGGCCGCGCTGACCTCCGCTGCCGTCTCGCTTCCCGGAGTGTTCCTCACTCAGGTCGCAAAAC
>NZ_NPFP01000055.1:0-26500 GCF_002259145.1 Rhodococcus sp. 15-2388-1-1a
CCCGTTTTGGGTACGTCCGGCTTGGCGACATGCCCTCACCTGCCAAAACCCATGCCACAAGGGGAAAAGGGTGGAGATTTTTTTGAGCGCAGCGTTCCGTAGGACAAAAAAATACTACCCGCACCTTGTGGCGTGGGTAGCATTCCTATATTGTCTGTTTTGGGTTTTTCGTGGTCGGCGGCTCGTTAAGAAAGCAAAATGGAACATTACAGAATGTTATTAAAAAGGCATCTGATTACAGATGCCTTTTTAATTTACAGTCTGTTGGTCGTCTTTTGCTTTTAGAGACGGGCGAGATGCGACAATGACACTAGGAACGTTTTTCAGTTCCTAGATGTGCTTGTCAGCAGACCCTTTGGGCAACTCGCAGAATTTTATTTAAAGGGTTTGAATTGTTTTAAATCAAAAGGAACTGCTATCTGAGCTACTATCAAAGCTACTGTTACTACCTGAATCATAAGAGTGTGAGTGATTTGAACTGCTACTACATCCCGCATCATAGGAATGAGAAGGTGAACTACTATGGTTGCTACTGCTTGAATCCTGGTGAGGACTATTACTATGACATGATTCATCTGAACGATGATAATTAGAGTGAGATTGATCAGATAAAAGTAAGGTGTTTGAATTTGAAACAGAATGAATTTTGTTGTAAGTGTTCTTAGTTCTATACTCTTTGGTACGTTTATTACTTTTTGTTCTGTCTGGTTTCGAATTAGATTCTTGATGTTTTTTATTAAGATCAACATAGATCGGTTTCGAATTTTCTTGATTGATATCTAAATTCACATCAGCTTTCGAATCAGCGCATTGCTTTTTTTCAATAGGACCTAAATCTTCAAACAAAGAACGAAGCATGATAAACACCATTACCCCTTCGGCAATGACGGCTAATCCTAACATAATGATCATAAAGGATACCTCCTTATCCTTCGAATTTGTAAAACGCCTTAAAAGGTTTGGTTATGTCTGGATATCTCAATCTTAAATTGTTCATAAACTGGGTCATGTTACTTGGTTTGAAATCATAGTTATCTTGAAGAAATTTCTTAATTTCTCCACTTTTAAGGCCTTGTGGATTTTCTTTGAGAAGTCGGTGCACGACATTGTACATGACTAGATTTTTCTTGTTAGTTTCTGATCTTCGTATCCACTCAGGAGAATGATAATCTTTAGCTTTCCTTTGTTCTCTCCTGTCAAGCTCCCTTAGTTCTGCATATATTTTCTCCCTCTTTACAGAACAAGACTTAATAATGAATAATTCTTCATTATTTAGTCCCTCTAACTCCTTCTTTAATTCTTCTCTTCTATCCATCATGTCTACCTTCCTTCCATTATTTGTACCGGATCACAAACATGCATTTGCGAGTATTCTTTGTATATCTAAAATACTTTCATCTTTCGTGAATTTCTTGCATAGCACAGGAAGTTCAGATCCCGATATCCAGATTTTTAGCTCAGAATCAATATCAATCCTTCCTAAAGTTTCTACACTGAAACGAGAAATGCTTTTGTAGGGAATAGACATATATTCAACCTTTTTCCCTGTCAAACCTTGTTTGTCAACAACAATTAACCTCTTGTTAGTGAAAATGATTAAATCTCTTACGACAATGAAACAAGCTTCCAACTCTTCGTCAGGCACTAATACATCTTTTAGTTCATTTTCAACCTTATCTTTCTTGATATTTGATGCAGTGTTAATAAGACCAGAAATAAAACCCATTATAATCCCACTCCTTAACCGGTGATCTATTATAAGTTAATAGTACCACATTAGTATAAAAAAGTAAACATATATAAGATAAATAAAGTAACTAAATTAATAAAAGCTGCTACTTTATTAAGAGAGTAGCAGCTTTTATTTGTGTGTATTATCATCATTAATATAAAGGAATGGCATAGAAATTCATTGAGGAAAACATATAGCAATACCTTTCTCCATTTTCACCGAAAATTTTTTTCATTTCATTGAAAGCTTCTTCAATATTCCATGAAACGTCTTTCAAATCCTTATTTTGTTCTTGATACGAAATGTCTGAAACTTGCACCGAACATTCATAATCATTTAGCACTTCAATATCTACAGAAGATGGTAGGGGATTTTTGGTGTTTATTCTAAATTTGAAATTGTTAGAGTCAGAATTGTAAAGTGTTTTAATTAAACCATCATTAAAATGAATCTCAATACAGTTTTCAAACAATAAAACGACTTTTGCAGAATTAGCTATGTTTATCGCTCCTGTATCTGTTGTTTCGAATTCTCCTAAATGGATTTTCAAAAAAACGTTTCTGAAATAATGTTCAAAGCCGATGGAATACAGTTTACTTCCAATTGTCATTAGATATCTCTCCCGCATTGCATTTCTTGGTGTCTGTGTCTAATCATTTGTTCCACATCCTATCAGTTTTTTGTTTACTTGTTCTAGCATTTTTTTATGAATATTTTGCACTTCAACTGAAACATCAGTTATGGAAATAATGTCAATGGTATCGCCAATATACTTACCCAAATAGACATCGAAATTCCACTTATGGATTTCATGTGATGTATTCACGTTGTTACGGTAGTACAAAATTAGAACAGAAGGTAAATCTATATCGTTGGAATCCAGAACGCTTTCTATGATATTCCAAATTTTCAGTGCCTCCGCTGTTTCTGACGAGGCTTGTGGCTGAGAGAAGTAAACTGTCAAGACATATGGTGGGAGGCTGTTAATTCGATAAAGCTTAATATCTATTAATTCATGAGGTGAATTGTCATAACTTGTCGTTATTTTGCACAAGACTAAACCAACCTTTCTTCATAGGTATTCATGAATACCTATAATTAAAAATAAAATCTTTATATGTATTATTATACCACGTTCGGGTAAAAGCATCTACAATATTTAGATAAATAAAATAACAATAAACAAAAACAAAATCGTTTTTTTATTTTATATATACAAACATAGGCTTTTTTGAAGCTTTTTTTCCTTGATCAACAATATCAGCAAGAAACTCTTCTGTTATTTTTTCGGGTAGAAAACCTGTTCTTTCTAAAATTATATTCTCAATTGAGAATCTCCTTTTTGAAAGGTCAATGAATTCTTGTTTGAGATTTTTGATTAAGTCATTATCATTATTAGACGGTTTAGTCAAAGAAGATTCTTGCTGCTGATAAATTCTTAAATTTTCTAAGGCTTTTTTTACTTCGTACCATGCTTTTTTTACATCTTTTAAAACGTGATACAAAGAAATTGTATCACGTTTTAAAAGGTCTTTAGTTGGCACGTAGTAGCTTTCATCATAAAATTCAGGCACACTCATTTTTCTTCGCCTGTCAATACTCGTCTCTGATAAAGGGAATATTATGTCGCAAAACGAGCAATCGAAATAAAGAATCTCTTTATACTCCCCAACAAACCTTAATTCTTGACCACAATATTTACAAGTCCTCAATCATTTCTCTCCAATCTTTTCTTGTCTTTATCTGCTCTATAGATTTTTTCTTTTTCGATAAAGCTTTCCACAGTTGTTTCTTTCCAGTAAGGTGTTCCATCAATAATCAGGTCAGCGTTTGGTATACGTCCTGTTTTCCTTTTCCAATAAACATGCACCATTGATGGCTTAAACTTAACGCCGGGCATACTTTTCTGAACTAATTCAGCGAATGATTTTTGTCCTAATATATTCTCTCTTGATAGCTGCGTATCATAAAAAGATTGTTCAATGTCTTGAGTGAGATTTGTGTCTTTTTGGAAAAATTCAATCATGACTTGAATTGCAAATAATAGCTCGTCATTTTTTAAATAGTTGTAAATCATGTTTAAACTGAATTGAACCTCGTCCGGTTTCTTAAAGAACTCAGCTAACTGATAAAAAACAGCTTCTTGGTTAGTTAATATTAATTGAGGATCGTTTGGATTTTTATGTTTTTCTTCAATTTTTGGATAACGCTCATATATTTTTTTTATGGAATTCATTATAATCACCCTAGTTTCAATATAGAATTATTATATATCAAATAGATAAAAAAAACAACAAAACACGAGTAATATAATATACAAAAATTAACTGATATATGATATAATCGAGATATTATCTATACGCCGAAAGGAGTTTATCCCTTGAAGGTTAATTTGAAAAAAATGTTGTTACAACGTTATATATTGTATCCTTTATTTGTTGGTACAATTACTTATCTGTTGTTGGACTTTATTTCTGCTACACAGATGAAAACAGTAATGACTCAATATAGTTTATATCATACAATCGAACAAGTTTTCGGGAAGAAAATTTCTTTTGAAGATGGTCAGTTAATGTACAGTTATCTGGTTGGATATTCATATGGTACACTATCACAAATAACAAGATATATAAGTAATTCTGTAAGAATAGGTTGTTTAACCTTGTTGATGGTTTTACTTCAATATTATATGTGTTTTTATCTGTTTAGTACACTTTCGTTTTTCTTCATACCATTAGAATTAACAGTGCTGCTTTTTGTATTCACTTTCGGATGCAGAAGAGTTAAAATTTTCAAAGGATTCAAAAAGGCATAAAGAAAAAATCCAACTTTTTTGTACATTTAGGGTAGAGATAAAATGTACTTTTGGATATTCTGATTTTCTAAGACTTTATAATGTACATTTAGGGTTGTATAATAAATATAGAGGTGAATGCTTATGTTTTTCTTGAAAAAACCAAAAAAAATAAAAAATGTAAACCCTCTTCCTTTTGATTATAACAAAGAAAAAGAAAATGAAGACAAATATGAAAATTATAAAGATAAAGAGTTGGAGTTGGAAATAAGAAATTATTTTGATGATTTGGATTACTCGTATATTTCGAAAAATGATTCGGTGAAAAAAGAACAAATTATTGATCTTTCTATTGAGCTAATACATTTGTCATTCATTATAATTAGAAGGCTGTCATGGGAATTAGAGCAAAAAAAATACAATGCACCTCAAAACGAATTGTTGACAAGAATTATTAGTGAATTAAGTGATTGCTGTCACAACCTCCCGTTGCATGTTAATTTATTTAGAAAAGACTCAGTTGATTTAAATACATCCTTTGAGTTAGCTTATGCTCTTTCAACATTTTGTACAATTGAAAACATCTTAAATGAATACCACCTTCCAAGTTTTAATTTAATTGAGCTTGTAGATAAGTTGCCGGATTTGGAATTTATAATTGATCGTTAGAAAAAGGTTGATGTGCAATGAAAATCGGATATGCTAGGGTTAGTTCCGAATCACAAAATTTAGATCGTCAGATTGAAGAACTAACCAATTACGGATGCGAATATATTTTTGAAGAAAAGATTAGTGGTAAAAACTTTGATCGCCCCGTTTATCAGAAGATGCGGAAAAAATTGCGATTTGGGGATGTATTAGTTGTTCACGATTTAAGTCGTTTTGGCAGAAATAAAAAAGAGATTATGGAGGAATGGAAAAGTCTCGTGAACGATGATATAGATATTGTGGTATTAAATTTGCCTGTATTGAATACAGCTCAGTATAAAGAAGTCGAAGGAATAGGCAGGTTAGTCTCAGACATATTTCTTTCTGTGATGAGTTGGATGGTTGAAGAAGAAAGAAACAGAATAAAAAAAGCACAATCTGAGGGCATTACATTAGCAAAAAAAAAGGGTAAATATAAAGGAAGGGAAACAAAATATAGCCCTAATGCAAAGAATCCAAAAGATAGATTGGCGTATGATACCATAATAGATATGCTTGATAAAAATGAATCTGTCATGGATATACATAAGAGAACCGGTGTTTCGAGGGTGACGATATACAAGATAAAAAAGGAATATGAAAAAGAGGACGATTAATGCAAGTCCTCTTTTTTGTTTCTTTTTTTATTATTCTTCCCTTGTGTCCGAATAATAATATCATTTAATAGCAGCTCTAACGATTTCGCCATTTACATATTCAAACAATTCACTTTCATCATCTTCCTCATGTTTAGTTTCAATATGCTCTGATGACTCAATAATATTAGCTAAAACATCCGTTAAAAAATGTTCAATTATATTGTCGTAATTTTTCAAACAACACTGAAAAGACCAAAAGCCTGTATCCATATTAAATTGGCGTTCAAAACCATCTGTAGCTTGTTCGTTCGGATACTCGCCAATTTCCCAACCTGTCGGCATATAAGCTGATACTCCCGACGGTATTAGAGCTGATCTCTTTAATTTTGCGAAATTAGTCAAAAACGAAAATTGATCTATATAATCGGTAAAATATGATTCTTCATTGTTAATCTTATTAATCATTTGAAGAAAATCCTCTTTCACAGTGACTTTAATTCGTAATCCTGTGTGCATTATTTTCCTCCCTTTTGGAGAGTGGGTTTGAAACAAAAGAATACAACGAAAGAAAAAGGAGAAATAAAAGAAAAAAACAAAACAAAATTGTTATTGTTCCTTTGCTCACAATAACCTCTCTTTCTTTCGTTATTTTTCAAACCATTTTTCTATTATCGTTTGATATACCTCGTTATGATTTACGATCAAATAAGCATTTAACAATGCTAAAAAATAATCAAAAAGAGAAATACTTCCCCCTAGATAGACATCAAGGGGAACAACATAGAATACATGTGCTACAGTAAAGCTAATATTTAGAATTTCTAAATAAAACTTCATTTTCAAAAATCCCATGATGCTCCCCTCCCTTCTTTAATTAAATCTTGATTTTATCGGTCAGTGTATTTGTGCTTATTTCAATTGTGGGATCAAAGTTAATTTCGAATCGCCAAGTCTTATCATTCATGTAAATCCAAACTTTCAAACGGTTATTAGGTAGCTCTATAAATTCGATGTTTTTTATGTTGCTAAACCGAATTGGTCTTTGTTCCCCGTGACGAGTTAAATTCAACCACAAATCACAACATGGATAATCAATGAAGTAATCAGTGAGTGTATAGTTATCTTGCCCTGTTTCCTTTCCGGCTAATTCGTTGGTGATACCGATTAAAACGTTCCTGTTTAAAGTTGCGTCCAAATATGTGTCTAATTTTTTATATTTAGGCTTTGCGTTTTTATGGCTCTCGATTTTCTTTTCTTCTTGTATCTGTTCATTTTCTGCCCTGATTATTGTTTCGTTTAAAAGATGGTTTATGTAATAATCAGTATCAATATTTTCAGATGCTGCTGCTGCTTCTAACTTTGCATAGAGAGAATGGTGGATTTTTACGTTTTTTAATTCTCCGTCTCCATTAATTAACTCTGCGATTTTATCTAACATGCTCAATAAAATCCTCCTTTATAATATTGATATCTTGTGTTAATCCGCCGAAATCAATTATCTTTTGGGTGTGGAAGTTCTGTTCTCTTGTGGTTTTGGTCATATCATAAAAGCTCTTCATGTTGTTTGAAAATTTTTCTCCAACAGAAAAATGATAAGACAGGATATTACATTCGTTTAACTTTTCTTTTAATTCCTTATAAGTTTTACAAAATGCATAACGTTCTCTAAATTTCATAAAGTCTCTATATGCTTTTTCTCTTTCCTTATGTGTCATGGTTGTGAGATTAAATTCATCAACTCTAACAGGCAAATATTTTTTCTCTTTCTTCTTCTTTTGCCTTTTATTCAATTGAATCACCTCCCTTATATATGTCCTTTCCCAATCTGTATCTCTAATATCATTATATCACACTTTCAGTAAAGTAAGAAACAATAAAAAGATAAATAAAATAACAAAAGTGCCGATATAAAGTTAGGACAGGTTAACAGTGTCCTTGCTTTAAAGTAGGAAGAATGGAGTGATTAAGTAAGAGAAAAAGCCTTAATTGCTGTATAATTGTAGTATTGGATTTTAATTATTGGGGAGGTTTATTATGGAGGATAAGGAAAAAGAAAGCACGGAAGAATTAGAGGAATTAGAAGAACTTGATAAAGATAGTCTTCTTAAAGAACTTGCTGAACATGGTTATAACATTGGCTTTGGAGCTAAGAAACACTTTGCGACTTATGATACAGTTTCAAAACTTCCGGGCATTGTATCGTTAGTTGGTTTGTTGATCGGTGTCGGTCAACTCGCATACCCTGACTATAACTACAGCACAACAATTTCAACATTGTTAATTATGGTGAGTATTATCACTCTCACAATGAGTTCTTATAATGCTGAAAAAGATGAATATAGCAAGATAGGTACTGAATTGACTGAGTTATTTAACGAATTAAAAAGAATGTATTATAAAGTGAAAAATTCAGATCAGGAAATTTTCACAGAAGAAGTAAAAAGAATGCGTGAGATAACTAATAAATATTATGCGATAAGTAAAAGTAATCAAATATTCGGTAGTGATTGGTGGGCGCATTATAAATTTTTCTGGCAGCATCAAATTGAATGGATTGATGAACAAAAAAAATTCAAGTATTGGAAAGACAAAATCCCTAAGTCGTTTCTGTGGTTTATTGTTGTTATGGCTTTAGTAGCATGGGCTTGGTACTTGGTATTTATAAAAGGAGGTTCTACATGTTAAGTCAATCATTTGAAAGTTTCGCAGAAAACTTACAGCTAGACAATACAGAAGACATGGAAACAAAGTTCAAATCAATTACGAAGCGTTTAAACAAAAAATATTATGAGTCTAGCAGTGAAACTGATCATGCGGAAATGGTTGGTTCTATAGGAAGGCATACGGCAATTAAAACAGTAAGTGATTTAGACATGCTATTTGTACTTCCCCAACCTGTGTTTGACCGATTTAACAGTTATGAAAGCAATGGTCAAAGTGCTTTACTACAAGAAGTAAAGGAAGAAATTAAGAAAAGGTATCCGAAAACAATTGTAAGGGGCGATGGTCAGGTTGTTGTTGTAACCTTCACTAATTTTGAAATTGAAATATGCCCTGCTTTTTTGAATTCAAATGATGGTAGCTATACTTACCCTGATTCAAATCAAGGGGGGAAATGGAGAAGAACTGATCCGTTGGTAGAGATCGGTGAAAGTGAATACATGATTAGCGAAACCGATTCCCACTTTAAGTATGTGTGCCAGATGGTACGTGCTTGGAAGAATAACATTGGCTTTAAGATGGGTGGCTTACTTATTGACAGTTTAGTTCACAAGTTTTTCCGAAAAAACACAAAATACTTATCTGCTACTTTTGATGATTACTTAAACCTTTTTATTGATTTGTTTGGATATCTAAAAGATTTAAATGAAGATCAAACGTATTGGCGGGCTTTAGGAAGCAGACAACCTGTATATAATAAAGATAAACGCTTCATTAAAAAAGCAAAAACAGCCTATAATAAGTTGAAAGATTTCACCTCTGAATGCGAAGATTTATACGATGTTCTCAAGGAACTTTTCGGAAGAAGCTTTCCTGTTCCAGAAACTATTCAAAAAGCAGAAGATATTCGATATGCTATGTCTTATTCTCCAACCGAACAATTTATTGAAGACCTCTTTCCAGTGGATATAAAGTACAGTTTGAAAATTGACAGTGAAGTAAGTCAAGATGGTTTCAGAACAATGTTATTAAGAGCATTGATAAAAAATAAGAAACCTTTGATGATTAATAAAAGTCTTCATTTTTTCATTAAGAAGAATGAAGTGGAAGAAAAAGAGTTGGACTTTAAGGTATATTGGAAAGTGAAAAACCGTGGAGAAGAAGCAAAGAAAAAAGGACAGCTTAGAGGTCAGATTGTCAAAGGTGGAAATAAAAAAATAGAACACTCTCGTTATAAGGGTGAGCATTATGTTGAATGCTATATTATCCATAATGGTGTTTGTGTGGCTAGAGATCATATTAAAGTTCCTATATCGACTGCCCCTGTTCATGCATAAAAGAGAACATAACATATGTTCTCTTTTTTATTTGCTTTTTTTCTTTTTTAACTGGATGCAATATTTTTGACTGTGTTTAATTCCTTTTTTGGCTAAAGCAAAAGCTTTTTCATTCGTCAATTTCATGTGAGTACCTCTCCCTAATGTTTTTAAAAATATTATGGACAGAAAAAAAGAGCTGTATACATAATCAATAGCTCTCCCCCATATATTGAAATAAAGCTAGGACACAAGGACAGTGTCCTAGAACTAAACAAGGGAAATGAGGGGTAACATGGAAAGAGAAGAAGTAATGATGAAGAAAAAAAGAAAGACACGCTCAGATAAAAAACGTGATGTTAAACCGACAATCTCGTATGATCTTAAACAATGTATATACCGGCTATCTTATATAACTAATACGCCGGTAAAAGATGTTGTGGAGATACTTTGTGAAAAGGGTTTGAAGTCAAAAAAAGTTATTGATCAACTATCCAAGTATTTTAGAAGGAATCTTCAATACAGAAACACCTTTTATATGGGAGATTCTCAAAGGGAATCACTTCAAAGGAAAAATTATTCTGTTCACAACGAACGGATTACTACTCGATTTTCACAACAAACTTTCGAGAACATAAAATCTTTGTCTGATGCCCTTGATGTTACACCGACAATGGCAACGGCTTTACTTTTAAACGCAAGCGTAAAGAATACAAACATTATAAATGCTTTTGTAAAGCACTATCTCAGTAATGAAATTGATGCCAAGAGAATGAAAGAGTTAAAACAGGTATTGAAGTTTATTAACAAGAACAATCCGTATGAACAAGAATTATCTTGGTTTTCTCTCTTCTCAATGATACATGAGGAAGTTCAGGAGAGTACACAAAACATAAAGAAGGCAATAGGCAACTGGTTAGATAAACATATTAGGTAATCAGATAGCTTACTGCTGCTGTTCTATGCGAAAAGCACAAAAAATCCAGTTTAAATCAAAACTGGACTTAATGGATCGTGCTTCTTGTTCACTTTTTTAATGAATGCTTTAATTGCTAATGCAACAGACTTTGCTAATTCAACAGGCACAGCATTTGCAATTTGTTGTTGCATTGAGCTTAAACGACCTTTAAAGATAAAATTATCTTTAAGCCCGAAAAGCCTTGCACACTCTCTTACACTTAACACTCTATTTTTAATCGGGTGGAGGATATTACTTTTTCTTACGTTAGTGATCGTAATAGATGGCTTGTCATATTCTAGTCGCTTAAAGATGGAACTGTGGGTTTTCCCTGTTTTCATTTTTTCGCTTTTCAAAGAATCAGGGATGAACGTCCAGTTACCTCCCTGTGGGATATACTTCATTTTTTCAAGTGTTTCCGGTCTTGGCTTTGTAACATCCATTTGATTCGGAAGATCATCATGCAGTCCTTCAAATGCTTGCCGAACAGTTTTATATGTACCAGGGTGTCGAATTGGTTTTGGAATCTCAATCCTGCCGATTTTAGAGCCGATAAAGATTGCTCTTTTCCTTGACTGAGCAGAACCCATGTCAGCAGAATTGATGACACCCGTTGTAATTTCAAAGTCAGACAGCTCGCTTAAAATTTCATTTTTAAAACGCCCATTTCCTGCGGTCAAAATCTCTTCCACATTTTCAAGAACAAACACTTTACAATGGGGGTTAGCTTTAATTGCTTCTATATACAGTTTAATGTATCTGTTATTGGGATTTTCTAAAAAGTTTGTTTTTCGGTTTGCCGAAGATAAGCCCTGACATGGCGGGCCTCCAATCATAATAGGAGCACCTATTAGAGCAAATTTGGTAAAATCATATTTATCAATATCAGCTTGCATAATATGCTTCCCAATATTGTAAGCATACGTTTTTACTGCATCTTTATCTTTTTCAAGAGCAAACTTTATTTCAAATCCTGCTTCGACAAATCCCTGATCCATAATTCCTGCACCACTAAACAGGCTGATGACTTGCAGGGGGATATTTAAATTTTTAAGAGCATGTTTGAAGCTTTGGGTATTAAAATATGAATCTGCTGATACTATCTTAGATTCTTTGATAACATCAAATATAGTAAGCTGTTTAAAGTCTTGTCCGACAGCATTTCTTAGTTGATGCTTAGAAAATTGAACCTCAATTTTCTTTTTGACTTTTTTGTTTGCAGTGCCAGTCTTTTTGTTTTTGAAAAGCAAGATGTTTTTTACTTTTGTAATAATATTTTGCTTCTCTTCAACTAGACCTCTGACTAAAATTTGATCTTCATAGATTTCAACTTCTAATTGATCTGCATTATCAAATATAGATAATGCTTTTTTATTTCGGATATCAATGACTGGATTAATTGTATTCTTAGTTACTCTTTTAGAAACGGTGTTTCCTTTTTCTGTTGTAGGTACAATCTTTATGTACTTATGTTTCGAATCAATAATATATTTGAAATGAGTTCCTGATTTAAAGCTAGTCTCCTTTAATTGCAAATCTTGAAGGTAAATCCCTCTGTTACTTTTCTTAGCTGTTCTTTTTTTGACCAACATTTACAAAACTCCTTTAAGACCTCTCGTGATATAAATATTATATCATCTTTATATCTTAATGTAAATGTTTTATCGTTATTAAGATAAAAAAAGTAACAAAAATCACAAAAAATAGACTCTCTTGAGCTTAGTCGGCATAGAGAGTCTATTCTTCCTTTAAGAGTCAACCCTTTGAGGTTGATCTTATTTCAGACTGTCGTGTTGTAGCACGTACAGTCATTATTAACTTATTCATCTTCTCTTAAATTATAACACATTTTGCGAATAAATAAACATTAAATTAAAAACAGAAAAAAGATAAAAAAAGTAACAAAAGTGTTTTGGTTTATGATATAATTAATATGTAGATCGGAGCTCAAGGGGGGCGACTCACTCCATTTCCTTTAAGGAAAGGAGGTGAGATTATGACAGTATACGAAAGCATAATGATTATGATAGCTTTTGCATCTTTGATAATTTCGGTATTGTCATTCAACCGTAAGAAATAACCCCCCTTTGAGCTTAGTCGGCAAAAGGGTAAGGTTATAATAACTTCCTTTAAGAGTCAACTCCTTTGAGTCGGTCTACTATAAGACCGTTGGTGTTGTAGCACCTTCGGTCTTATTTATTTCACCTTCAATGTTATGCCCCCTAAACTAAATCCCTTAGTTGAAAAATTATGAACCACTTTTGTAACTTCTTCAATACTTTCCTCAAATGAAATGGTCGTTTCTTTACCACTCAATTTATTGGTAGCTGTCACTTGGAAACTTCTGTTGTTGTATTTGGTATAATAAAAATCAATTTCTCCAACTGTTTGCAGAAATACTTTTTCTCGTCTTCTCGATTTACTCAAGGACGTTCACCTCTTGTCTTTTTGGAACTTGCATTCCCCGTTTTGGGGTGTTTGTGTTTGGCTCGGCGTGTGGGGGCGAAACCCCACGGTCTGGTGTCTTCCTATTCGGGAATAAAAGAAACGTCTTAGGACGGCAGCAGGGAGCGATTTGGCAGGTATAATGGCTTGAGCAAGCCGGATGGTCGAAACCCCCGTTTTGGGTACGTCCGGCTTGGCGATATGCCTTCACCTGCCAAAACACATGCTGCAAGGTGAAAAGAGTGGAGATTTTTTTGAGCGTAGCGTTCCAGAGGACAAAAAAATACGACTCGTACCTTGCAGCATGGGTAGCGTTATAAATATGAATCAAAGATTCTTTCCATCTCGCTTAATATTTTTTCGGATTCCAATATAACGCTTTGATGACTAATGTAACGACTTCTAATTGACTCTAACGGTGATTCCCATCTGTATATAGTGTCAGGCAAAGGCATTAATAATGGTTTTTCTCTTATAACCGCCAATTCATCGTTTTCATCGTGAAGGGTGCAGAAACATTTGAAACACTTAGGTAGAACTATAGAAAGTTCCTCAATAGTAAGAGTTTTATTTAAGTGTCCTTCTAAAAATATGATTATAAATTGCATAGCGTCATTCGTTAACTTACTGAGTACAGATAGTTTTTTACTTGGTGCATCAGAACAGTATGTTGTGAAAACTTTAAACTTATTTCCATACAGCCTTCCTTTTCCGTAAACAAATTTATCGACATGAGGTTTGAACTCAAAATAAGAACTCATTTTACGCAGATAACGATTAAAGTACCCGTACTGCTCATTATAATAATTACTAATGGCTGTTTTAAGAGACTTTTTAGAATTGTACTCTTCATATAAAAAGCTTTCGAACTGTTCTGAACACGAAAGAGATATAAGTTCATTTAAGAGATCAAGATTTATTGTCTCAGTATCCAAAGGTAGATTATGTTTGTCGAAAAGCTTTTTTAATTCGTTGATGAACTCATCAAATTTCGCCACTTGATCTATTGAAAGTGGATCAGACATTCAATTTCCCCTTCTTTCTTCTAATATCACAAGGTATTAATTCAGCAATCATTTTTATTTCTTTTTTGTTGGCTCTCTTCTGAAAATATCTACAAAACGGTCATGTATAAGGTTGCTGTAACCCCCAATAACGCTATTAAAACTCCATTGGTAAATCTATTTAATTTTTGAGATTCTTCTTTTTTAACTAATTTAATTACAAGGCATACAAGGAATACACATACTAAGATCAAATAAAAGGAATTCAAAAAATAAACAAGTAGCACTGGTTATCCCCCCTCTCTACTTATCGACTGTAGAGAATGTGATTATAGGCATCAATCAATGAAAGTGCTGACACTTTTCAACAAATCACAATACTGACTACAAGCCTATTAGCCAATTTGGTAAAGATTAAGCCTGAACCAATAGATGATTCAAGTTTATTTAGATTCCAATTCCCTCTAATTTATTAGTTATCCATAATTATACCATCATTCAATAAAAAAGTAAACTCGCACGGGATAAAAATAGTAACTATTATTTTTTGTTTTGGTTGTTAATATTTAAATTCCATTTAAACAAAAAAACACTCTCTGCGTTGGCAAAGAGCGTCAAAAAACTATTTTGACCTTCCATCATTATGTTAAAAAAACACTTTTTATTGATAAAAAAAGTAACTGAATGTGCAGAGAAGACTAAGAAATCTTCTCTTTTTCATTGTTCAGAGTTAATAAAGGTTAGATAGATCAAATCATAAACTTGTTTCTCACAAGAGACTATGTAGTTTGCAATAGCCAGTTCAATCACTTCACCTAAAGTGGTTGTCTTTAATAATTTAATTTTTGAAATTGTCTCTTTTGAAACTCTAAATGAAATATGTGTAAGAGCACTCGTCCGAGGTTGTTTGTGATAATGTTTTCGAATATTAATCATTCGTTCATTCGTATGAGTATTCATTTTAACTTCTTCATAACTTGATTTTTCTATTTCTTTTTCTAAGTTATCAATCATTGCTGCAATAAGCTCATTGAAATCATAACAATTTAAAGAATCTGCTTCTTTTATTCCAATGAACTTGCGCAGCAAAACTTTTAATAAAGTGTTTTTTTCTTTCCCTACAACATCAATACACGCTTCATAAAGTATACGGTATAACGGGAAAACCTTAAAAGATTTTGATGGAAAGGTCATAAAAGGCTTCTCCTAACGACTAATGGTAAATATTAAGTTCTATATCATGAAGAATTCTCCCTTCCTGAAAACGTCCGATATAGCGATATATCAGTGTAACATATGGAGTGTTTTTTTGAGAGAGTCTTTTGACCTAACGATACCACACTTCACTAACCCCTGAATCGGACGATTTAATGGGGAGTTTAAATTGTCCTACACCAGTTCCTAATAAATTGAATGACTTAAAAGTATATTGCCCTTTTATTTGCACTTGAACAGGTTCATTATATTGAACTTCACCCTTTTTATTGTATGAAACAGTCATTCCTTTATCGTCTAAACCGTATTCCTTCATCAATTCCTTATATCTCTTCTCAACTGTTGGAGTAATCCCTCCCTGCATTTCGGCTTCTTTTGTCGTTTTCGCAACGACTGTGTTAGCCTTATATGATAATGTGCCGTAAACGATTAAGTCTGGGACAAATACAATTATAGCCATTGACATAAGAAAAAAGAATGCCATACCAACTGCACCTCTCATAATTATTCTAACCCTCCTTTTCAAAAAATATATAAAATTTAAGAGTAAGGGTTAAACCCCTTACTCTTAATATTGATTTTCGGAGAAATTACTTCCCCCAACCAGTAGGGTTTGTGTCTTTACCTGTTACACCATCTTGAAAGAAATTACCGATGGTTTCGAACCCACCTGACATAAATCCAACAGCAATACCTAAAGCGATAATACCAAGAACAATACCTGCATAAGTAAGATAACCTTCTTCTGATGAACCTCTAGCCGAAGTTTCATCTTTGATAAAGCTTTTTGTTTTTGAGACAAGTTTACTTTTCCCTGCTTCAAATTTAGTTCCGATTTTAGTTACTAAAAGGTTTTTCATGATTAAATCCTCCAAATGAAATTTTTTTTAGATTTGTGAAAATGCGTCGCCTATCATGACGAATAAAAAGGTCATAATAATCGCCACTAAAGGAAACAACATTGGTGTAATGAATTTTTCTACTTCCTCTGGTCTATTTTCAATTTGTTCGTTGTACGCTTCCTCTTGTAATTCATCCATTGTTTTGATTTGATCCTCAATAATTCTGTCAGCAGATTTAGCATCAACATTCATGAGTTGGTTTAAAGCTGCCATAAATTCTTTTGCTTCTCTGATATCCAACGCATCTGCAAAATCCTGATAAGGTTTGGGACTTGCAGGATATAACTCAATTTGAGTAATTAATTCTTCTACATATGGCTTTAATAAATTACCCGCATAATCAATTGATTTTTTTGTTGCTTCAAAAGGCGTATAACTCTGCAATAAGACCGCAAAAGCAGACAAATAATCAGGTAATTCTACTCTCATTTGTTGATCAAAATGTTTTTTGTTCTTTTGAATTGCCTTCTTAGGAACACTGTAAGTCAATATCCCTAGTGGTATTGCCAAATATAAAAACAATTTAGAACCTGTTGCAAAATAAAATATAAATGTAAAGCCAGTCACAAAGATGGTTAAAATCACCCGTCTAATGATAAAACGGTTTACCCTTGTCTCCATTCTGGCTTCCATCAATTCTAATTCAAGGTATCTTTTGTATTTTTCAAAAGAAGTCATGCGTTCAAGAAATGAGATATTTTCTTTTGTTATGTCCTTTTTCTGTTCTTCTTGTTGCAAGTAGCCTTTTAAAATGAACTTTTTGGAAGTGCGAGTTTCAATAATAAGTGTAACTACTTTATAGGCTAATATAATGATGGATACTAATATTAATAGTTGTCCTACTTGAAGTATTGTATTCACTTTCCCCCTCCTTTCACAGTTAAATATTTATTGAATCGTCAGCAGTAGGATCGTAAACTTCTAGTTTTTCTAACTGACGATAGGTAACAAAAATTAAAATGAATGTTAGAGCAAACACTATACTTGATGCTATATGGTTCATAACCAATTTATAATTATCCATTGAAACAAAAATGAACAAGAATGGTGCTGATAATGATAAGAAGACAAACGCTCTCCACACTTTGAAGTTTTGCCGGTGTGCAGTTTGTAATTTTCTTCTGTATGTTTCTTTCTTTTTCATTTTTAATGCTACTGACCGTAGAGTTTTCACATCATCACTTCCTGATTTAACAATGACATCTAATTGATCGTGAAATAGCCTTACATATTTCTGTGGATACTTTTTATTCATTTTAGAGAAAGCTTCTTTCACATTTTTTCCGTCTTGTAAAATCATGATGGCTTCTTCAACGTCATTTCTTACAGGAAACTCTAATGTTGGTAATACAGATTGCAGTGCATCTTTTAAGTTTGTGAATGTTCCCATAGCTGTTGAAAGGGAAGACATGTAAATGCCTAATTTCGAATCCAACTCCTGATTATATTTCTTTTTTATATTGTGCAGCCGTATATTAGTCGCAATGATTCCTCCAATTAATGCGATAGGCATTAAAAATATTACAGGTTGAAAATACACAATCATGATAACAATCCCTATTACAGTACCTATGAAGAAAGTTGAAAAGTAGGAACGTTTAGATATTGAAACGCCATGTTTTTCAGCTTCAAACATAAGGTGTTGGGGGCTAACATATTTCCGTATTCCCAAATTATCTAACCATTTCAAAACAAGCATGGACTTTTGGTCATCATTTTCTTTTAAAAAGCTTGAAAGTCTTACCCTTTTCTTATTTGACAATAATTCAATGAATTTCATCACAGAAAAGTATGCCAAGGTAGCTATTATGGTTAACCCGATTAGCAAGATGATATAGAACATATTTGTCCCCCCTTTCAAGCTAATTGCATTTCATTATTTTCAATCGGAGCTAACTCTTTAAGTTCTGGTAATAGACCATGCACTTGTTGAAGTCTATTCCAAAGTTTCTGTGACATTTTTGATTTCTGGATGTGTTTCTCTGTTATAGGATCATATTCAAACAACACATTAGTTATCGTCTTGTTTTTTTCATATCCTATATACTCTACAATTTGACTGATTTTCCTTACATTCTTTTCACCAAAACGATCAACATGAATGCCAATACCGAATTTCTTGGTTATTCTTTTTCCGTAGTATGCAGGGTCATGTTGTTGTGCTTCTTCGCATAAATCTATAAAACGATCAATAGAATCAATGGCATTTTCAGAATGAAGGGTTGTGCTTACAACATGACCTGATTCAGCAGCTTTAAGAATTTGCAATGATTCTTTCCCCCTAGATTCTTGAATCATGATGTATTTTGGTTTTTGTCTCATTGCGTTCCTAATATGAAAGGAGTATCCAAACTCTTTTTTGTCATCATCAGTAGCTTCACGATTCTTCCACATTCTTATAGGCTTTTCAGGATATAATTCATCTAAGTATGTTTCAGGTGTATCTTCGATCATAATGATGATGCCGTTATTTTCCGTGTATTTTGTAAAGTATCGCAGCAGTTCTGTTTTTCCGGTTCCTGTTGCCCCACTGATTAGATGGCTTTCTCTAGCAAATGTAGCTCTTAATAAACTGATCATTGTTTTATTTGCATAACCGGTTTCAAGCATTAGTTCTTCATTCAATCTAACTTTTTTCGAGATAATTCTTATTGACAAACTCACTTTTGGTGATAAATCTTGCCCCACAAAATTCACTCGCAGGTTAGGGAAAACAGCATCTACTGATGGTTTTGAATATGAGTATGGCTTACTGGATGCGTAAGCAAATCTATTACATAGTTCTAAATATTCTGTTTCACTTTCAAAAGAAATATCAGTCTTGTATTCGCCTTTGAAAATGTCATCTACCCAAATGTTATCCCAATCCATGCAGTTAATATCTGTAACAGTAGGAATGTCTACCAAAGGTTGTAAGACATCTAAACCCGCAATCTTTTCAACCAAATAATCAGCAACTTCATCAGGGGAATAATCAGCTATATAAGCTTTATACTCTTCTAAAAAGTCTTTACTTGAAATATGACTGTATATGATCTCTCTCAATCTTTTGTGTTTACTTTTATCTCCAAATGAGTTTCTTAAAATGCTTTTGTATTGGTCTTGTTTAAGGTAATCTTTAATGTGTTCTGTTATTCTTTGAAAGTTATTTGCGAATTTTATTTTAGGCTTTGCTTGATTTTCAGTTTGTTTTTGATAAAGGTGTCTCTCTAAATTTATAACGTTCCGTTCTTTTGTCACGAGTCCACTGTAATGAATTATGTTCTTCAATTTCATTACCTCCTAAAAAAACCTTTTTTCGGAACTGAGGGAGCAACCGACAATCCCATATTAAGAGCTAATTGTTCTAACCTTTCCTCAATTCGATCAGATCCAACTTGCAAAGAAAACTCTTCCTTCTGCCTTTCAGGATTAAAGGGCACAATGATTGGGGTTCTGTCATTCACCAAAAGTGTATATTCTGATTCATCTATACTCTCACTGGTCATATTGATTACGGTATTCCATTTCCCTTCCAAGTCAGGGATGTTTGATATCAAAAATGTTTTAGCAGCCTTGTTTTCAAAAAGTCTTGTTGAACTTGGTGTTACAACATTTACAACTTTTTCACTATTAAAGATGACCTCATAACCAAAAATTGAATGAAGCTCTATAGGTAAATTCAAAATAACATAGTCATATTTTGTTGTTTTAAGGGAATAAACCATCTTTTCGATATATTCACGAGCTTCTTTTTCAGCAGTATCATTTTCACTGATTAATGTTGGGAAACTATTTTCTTTAAAACCTATAGGGAATACCAAGTATTCTATATGGCCTCTCAACGGAGAATAAACTTTCTTCATTTCCCTATCATCAGTTTTCATAAGATGTTCTTTATTTAAGACATAAGGAGAAACATCAAAAGAATTTTTTGATAACGTACTATTAAAATAGTTAAGTGCGTTTTTATGTTCATCTGTTATTTGAGTGGAGATAGCAACAGCAGGTTTTTTGAAATCTAATTCAAAGTAAAGAATTTTAAACCCATTAGCAGCCAACAAGTTAGCCAAGGATAGGGAAACAGTCCTTTTCCCTTGAGAATGTGCAACAGAGTAAAAACTAATTATTTCAGCCATATTTATTTACGTCCTTTCATTTCTTATTCTTTTGATCGTTTGTATAAGTTGAATCATTGATATAGTCAACCACAGCATTTTGGTCACTTGTTGTTTTTGTCTCTGCATCATAAGAGTGACCTGTTGCTATCGGGACAATATCACCAATGAGCTTCGCTTTATTCACCAAATCATTTAAATCTTTCGGAAGTGCAAATATATAAATTTTCGCTAATGATTTTTGATTTTTCTTTGTAACTGATGATGTCTGTTCTTCTCCCTGTTTATAACCTTCAGGATCAAACACGTTTGAAGCATCAGCATCCTTAACAGCCACAACCCTAACTTGGGATGCTAATTTTCCGTAAAGAGCCTTAGAATTACTATCATCGTCTTTTATTGAAGATTTAAAATACAGATCAACTTTCGAATCTGGAATAATACTGTTACCAAGGCTTGTCTCTAAATCAACTAATAATGGGAAAGCAACTTCATTCTTCTGCAATTCTAAAATACCTGAATCCGGCATATCACTTTTGCTAACAACTTTATCTTTATATAAGAAGCTATGACTTGGTATTCCATAACCTGCTACAGTCCATTTTCCTACGATGTCTTTTTCGGACTTGATTGCGTCAGCAGGTATCCCCTGACTTGGCACTGTTATTTTCTCTAGCATGTCTTGCGTGATTTCTGTTCTAGGTGGAATATCGGATTTAGTAACATATACAGCAGTCTCATTTACCTCAGCACTTACGCTAATTTTCACAAAAGCTACGATGAATACAACCAATACTACAGCTGTTCCGATAGCAACGATTCTTTTTTTCCAAATACTCTTTTTCATATTGTCCTCCTAATCATTTTTTTCAATACCTTTTGCTTCATAAATAATTACTTCTCGACTTCTTGTAATTGTTTTATTCGTTTTGTTTTTCTTTGTATATTTATTTGCCATGTCAACAAAAGGTGTCTCTATGGTCGAGTATGATTCAACAGCTAATAATGGTGGTTTACCGGATACTTGATAAATATTTAACATCCGATTTCCTTCTTTAAAGCTAGTTGAATTTGCATATTCACGTAACACAGCTTCTTCTGCTACCTTCTCATTTATGGTTATTTCCTCGTTCACTCTTGCATTTCCCCAGTTTATTGATTTAGTCATTGCGTTTCTTGCTGAACTCTGAGAACTTGTTTCGTTGTCATTATCTCCGATTGTTATATATTCGAATGATGTAATCCAAACAACAAAAAATAGCAATACGAACAAAAGGAATCCACCAATAACCATCTTAGACATCTATTCACCTACTTTGAATTCGGAATATTAATAGAATCAAAAATTGACTTCCCTATGCCGATTTTATTTTTACTGTCATAATCTCTGATCTTTTCAATTAAACTTGGTGTTAAATAAAATGTTTTGTCATATGAATTGGTAGGAATCTTACTTGGGTCTGCATACCAGTTATCATACCAATCACTTAGAGATTGTATTTGCGATGTCTTACCTTTCCAATTCCATCCTACGCCGCCGGGAAAAGGATTTTCTGGCGTTATAGTTCTTTTAATGTAATCATCATTCCCATTAGGATCACCGATAATTGAGCCGTCAATTTTAATATTTCCTGTTATGCATGTGTTTAGTTTATTTACACCTGCATCTTGTGAAAGAGAAGTGAATGTGTAAGTTCCATCAGGTTGATCAAAATCAAGATACCATTTCCGACCTCCATCAAGGAGCTTGTCATCAGGGTTTCTATTGATATCATCGGTATTCGTGAATACCTTACCGCTAAACTCTTCAACATAATATTTAGGTACGTTCCAGTCAGAAGTGATATTGTGCTTTTCACCTGTGCTTGATTTTTTCTCAAGGGAGACTTTATATCCTGAGATCCCCAAGTTGTTTGAAGAACTTTTCCATGTTTCATTCTTATAAGGTAAATGCTTTACCATCGTCGGCATAAAACTGCTTATTTGACTTGATTCATCCCCATTCGATTCATCATCTTCATTAACATATTTAGACGTGATGGTATATTCAAATCCATATCCTGCCCGTCTTGTTAAGTATTTTTCAGGTATACTGAGGGTTGTATATACTTTCTCTTTATAAACTTTGTCACCTGAAACTGAGCTAACCGTTCTGACTACACCCTCTGCATATGAGGTTTCATTTGGTTTCACACATACAGACGGAGAATAATGAGAAGCTATATAAATAGGTGTTTTTCTTGTGTTGTTTTTGTAAGTATCTTCTGTGAAACCAGATATTTGTTTCCTCTCAGGGTTAATATCAGCTAACACTTCCCCATCACCTGTAAGTTTCCATTTGAAAGTTAACGTGATGCTTTGATTTTCTTTTAAAGTTACAGATTGTGCAGATGCTTGTTGCTTTCCATTAAACCTGATAATTACGTTTGTGGTTAGCTTGCTATCATTATCTTCAATTGCTTTCAAAGTTGCTAATTCTTTTTTATAATGAGAAATCTCAGTTTGAACAGTATTGATATTACATTGTTTGTTAGCGATCTGTTGCTTCTTGTTATCTAAATCCTTGATTAATTTGTTGATCTTATCATAATCATCTGTCCCATCAGCCTTTTCCAAGTCTTTTTCTAATTGTGCCTTTTCACTTTCTAGCTTTTTTAATTCATCTGTTAACTTGGATTTTTTAGCTTCACGATTATCAATATCTTTTTGAATTTCATTTTTAGCTTTCTCTCGATTTTCTGCAAAACTGAGTCTCTTAACTTTAACCTTGGTAGTAGTATTTTTATTTTTCTCCACTGTTTTTCCGTCTAATTCAGAAACTTCAAAATCCATTTGGTACTTATATCGAAACTCAGGAGTTACAGGTTCTATACACTTCTCCATTTGAGGTGGTGGAGTATAATTTGAGTCTACTCTATATGAGAGTAACGCCTGTCTACCTCCAAAAGTCCAATAAGATGTGTTCGCCCATCGTGTTTTATTGTCATCCTCTGGGGTTTTAACTCCATACCATACGGCAGTCTCTGATTCATCAGAATCCACATTTTTATAAAACTTGTATGGGGTAAAATATTGACCGGTTATGCCGTCACTAGCTAATTGACGTGGATGATGCCTTTTAAGAACGTTGATACTATTCATTTGTAATGTTCCACCCTCAATACCACTGGATAATGAAATGTCTCCTTTCCCATAACTTTTATTCGAAAAGTTAAATGGAAGATTTAAGGGCGTGTAAACAATGTGATCGTCAAGTCTTTTAACAATGAATAAAGTCCATGATGCAGATTCATCTTTGTTCGAAAACAGTTCATCTAAAGGCAAGAAAGCATCAAAACCAACATTCTCATACCTCATATTACAGTCAGTTTCATTATTTTTATTTGTTGCTCCATCAGGACAAGGATTATATAATCCTGCACCTTTATTGTTGTATTCAAGGTCTTCCGTAGCACTTAAATTTTTATAAGGTATTGTACCGTAAATTTTAGTTGTTCCAATACCACTCTTCCCAACAACCTTCTTGGCTACTATGTACGTTTCATGATTTGTCTTCGTGTGATGTTTATATCCGTCTAAAATTGCCCATCCTTGAAAATTCACATACTTCTTACTGCCTTTACCGAAATTCTTAGAAACTATTTTATAACCACCAGAAGTGAACTTTTGAGAATAAACATCATAAGTTAGTCTTTTCCCAGATGTTTGAGGGAAGTTTTTCAAGCCAAGTGTATCAGACCAATGGTTTTTAACATTGCTTTCTACATCATATGGCGTGGTTGCTGCATGAGCTTCATTGTTATGCAAGGTTAACACTGCTAAAAATACTAGTAACATAAAACCGAAAGCCTTCACTACTCGCATATTATGCCTTCTTTCTGTACCATAAGACTCCTCCTACTAGTCCAAGTGCCACAATTGCAGCTCCTATAATATAGTGAAAGAAACTGTTTGAACGCTTTTCTTTCTCCGAATCACTGCTTGTTTGTTTCACTTCTTTTTTCTCAGAGTTATTTTCATTTCTTTTCGATTCTTCATTATTTTTATTTACTTTCTGATTTTCCAATCCCCTTTGACCTTTTGAGCTTTGGGATTCCCGATCCTTTGATGAATCGCCTTTTGAATCCGAATGATGTTGAGCCTTTTGTCCAATTTTCTTTTCGTCTTTTTGTTCCTTATCCAAATGCGAACCATCAGATTCAATCTTTGAATTTTCTTCTTTCTCTGGTTTTGGAATTCGATCAGGATCAGGTTTAGGTTTTGAATTCAGTATTGTATTAACGGTTAAGGTCGTTTCTCCTTTACCATTAGGTGTATATACTGTAAATTGTTGTCCGTCACTTCCCACAACATCATTAACTAAACCATTAACGACGAATTGATCATCTGCATAGTAACCATAAACCAAATTGCTACATGCCCCATCAGCCGAAACTGCTGACTCAAAATCTGTATTTCTTTCAGAATTAATTGTCATTGTGCAAGTCTCTTTTGCACTCATATGTGTAGGCAACACAACAATACCCATGCTCATTAATATTGGTGTTGCTGCCAAGAAGACTTTTGTTCCCTTTTTCATCTTCCCCCTCCTATGCGACATTAATAATTGATATGTTTATCAAAATAACTGTTAAAAAAATTGGTACAGCTTCAGGAGTGATAACTTCCCTGTTTGATATACTGTAAGAATGAAATTTTACTTTTCCTTTAGTTAAAATCCAAACAGTTTTA
Organism: Rhodococcus sp. 15-2388-1-1a; assembly: GCF_002259145.1. Classification (NCBI taxonomy): domain Bacteria; kingdom Bacillati; phylum Actinomycetota; class Actinomycetes; order Mycobacteriales; family Nocardiaceae; genus Rhodococcus; species Rhodococcus sp. 15-2388-1-1a. Next base: position 25,142 of record NZ_NPFP01000055.1, read on the forward strand.
TAGATACTCATATGAACAAACGAAACCACTATATAGATAGAAAACACAATTGATACAACTAATAATGGATTACTATTGATCTTTATTAATTGCTCAAACACAGTAACAACTATGAGCATCTTTATGTCTCCTGCTCCCAATGTTGAATGAGGTAACTTTGACATAATACACCCCATCAAAAACCCCAAGAGCATAGACACAAAAAGCAATAAAACATTTTTAAAAACTATCCCCCCTATAATGAAATAGACTAGCAAAAACAACAAATGCCAAAAATTTTTCGTCTTCAAAGTCTTTATATCCGTTATCAAATTCCCAATCATATAGACAGCTATCAACAAAAAAAGATAGTAGGTATTCATGAATACCATTATAGCATCAGGTGATTAGTTATCAAGCGAAATTTGTTGTTTTTGCCAATTTATTTAGAGTTATTATAGTTTGTTTTTGATTCCCAAACATGTTTAGAATACGGAATTTTATTAATAAAAGAACCTGTTACGACTGTCCTATACTCTGTTGAAGTGGCTCTGTCACATGTGATTAGAGTAATCTCTTTTTTATTGTGATCATCCAATATACTCGTCTGTGTTTCGTGGACTGTTTTTTTGCTTTCAGCTTTGTAAGTATAGATATACTCATTATCAGTTAAATAAATAAGATCACCTTGTTCTATGTTTTCTAACTGACTGAAAAATAATGTTTCATCTTTCATATGGTGACCAGCAAGAGAATAATTCCCCTCACCCATATATTGATTTTCTTTCAAAGTGGTCGCACCTTTATATAGGTTTTCTTTTGTAGAACCCTCTAATATCGCTAGATTTATTTTTAAAGAAGGGATCGATATAATACCTACAGTTCCTTCTTTTAACTTGGCTACTTCTTTCTTATTTGCATTACCTGACTCCTTTTTAGGATCGTTCAATTCAGCTAAAGCTAGTGCTTCTTTACTTTCAGACTCAAGTTTTTTATATTTCCCCCCTTCTTCTGGTTGAACAATAAGGTAAATGCCAAAGACTAAAAGGGCTAAAATAAAGATACAAAAGGAAAATCTTTTCATGTCGATACCTACCTTTTAAAAATCAGGAAAGGACATTCTCCTTTCCTGATCATTTTAATTACTTAGAGAAGATTGTTTTGCGTTTCATCCACGCCACAACTAATCCAGTAAGTACAATCAATGCTCCCGCAGCTTTCATAGGAATTGTATTGTCGTCACCTGTTTTCGGTAATTTAGATTCTTTATATTCACTTGATTTCACTTCTTTTTTAGGTGCTTGTGTGTTGCTTTTGTTTTCTTCTTTTTTAGGTGCTTGTGTGCTGCTTTTGTTTTCTTCTTTTTTAGGTGCTTGTGTG
>NZ_NPFP01000045.1:0-23777 GCF_002259145.1 Rhodococcus sp. 15-2388-1-1a
GTGTACCCCGAAAGGCCTTACCGCTCGACTTGCATGTGTTAAGCACGCCGCCAGCGTTCGTCCTGAGCCAGGATCAAACTCTCCGTAAAAGACTCTCGAAACAACAGCGCTCCCCCGAAAGGAAGAGCCGTGAATCAGTCATAAACATAAAGAGTCAAATCACTAGCAAAAAAACTCAACTAGCATTTTCAAACAACACCCGACAACAACCACCACAAGCGGATGGCTGATACATCGAATGCTTTCACCAAATAAATTCGGCACTGACATTCATCGACACACTGTTGAGTTCTCAAAGAACACGCACACACTCTCACCCCACGAACACACAGTCCGTCGGCCTCAAGGGCAACTGTTCCAGCCTATCCCAGCTTGGTCTCGGACACAAGGCCCGACTCTTGGGGGATAAAACCTGCCGAGCCACACGTCCAACCTCGTTCACCCAGTCCGTGAAGACCGGGTCGGTGTCCGTCGCTCTGACTCGACAAAAGTTACGCCACCAACCACACCAACGCAAATCGCCTGCTCAGCGACGGTCGTGCGCGGCCCGAGCCCTGTGTGGGCAGTCGTGGGACCGCATCTCTGCGACTCAGCTCAGCAATGCGTCCCGCGCGAACCTGCGAGACCAGCTCGGCGAGTCCGCTACCCCTTGCCGGAAGTAGAACCGCGGACCGTGGGCCCCGATGAGATCGAGGAAGCTCACCGTGGCCTGCGCTGCGAACTGAGCGTCGAAAACACCGGAATCTTCGCTGGCCCAACCCAATTCGGCGACAGTCTCTATCAGCATCTCGTTGCGGTGCGTCGCGGATGCCGAGGCGGCGAGGGAGATCAGGAACAGAGTCGCCGCGTCGGTCTCGTACGTCTCCTTACCCAGCGGAAGTCGCGAGGCCGCATGTCGCCACATGCCTACCGGGTCGTCGGCCAACGCTGCTCCGAGCTTGGTGCGCAGCAACCTGCCCTTCGATGTGCGGGTCAACCCGAGGTGCCGCGCCGCCTCGCGCAGATCGGTCACCTGATGATGGTCGATCTCGCGATTGCTCGGCCCCACCCACCCGAGACCCCAATCGAGCTCCTCGCGAATTGCCGCTACGAATGCCGGCTTGAGGTAGCCGGCACCGGTCAGGTCGGCTCCCTCGTCGCCGATTCTGTGCAGAAACCACGTCAACTTGGCCATCGCAATCTCGGCGACGGGTAGGTCGACGGAGCTCTCGATGGTGAGTTCGCATCGTGGAAGCAACGCCATGAGTGACGGCACCTCCGCAGGACGCACCCGATCGAACAGCTTTCCGATGGCCGGTGCCGCTGCCACTGCTTCGGCGAGCACCGAACGCCCCACGTCCAACGAGTGCAGCACTGTGTTGACGACATCGGCGTCGAACAGAGCGGGGTCGAAGGCCGCACCCCACCTCGTGAGAAGGGCTGCGTGTTCGGGATCGGACGGGTCGGCTGCGATCTCCAGCGCCTGCGCGTACCGCGAAGGTCCGCCGGATTCCTCGGGTGGGCATGCGCGCGCCCCGTCGAGGCAGACCGATCGGAGGTCGTCTATATCGGAATCGATCTGCTCCAAGAAGATCGTGTGCGTCCATCCGTCACCGAAGTCGTACTCGTACGTCATGGTGGATCCCGGTGCCGTGAGTACGTCGTCGATCCGCACTCGCTCCTCACTCGACGCCTCGTCGTCCGGTCCGTCGTCGAGCGTCTCTTCCATCTCGAATCGACGCGTGGCACCGGCAGTCCTCACGCTGAACGCATGCAGATGCCGGTCCTCCCAACCGAGAGTCTTCTGCAGCACCGCATGCAGTTCGGACAGCAGCAGGTCCGAGCGCACCCGCACCCGACGCCAAATCTGCGGACGGGTGTGATCCACGGTCACCCGAAGCACCAGGTTCGCCAGGCCCCGCCGCGTGGCTTCGGTCGCGCTGGCGTCGGCCGGCTCGTCGGTGTCGGACAAACTCGGCACCACCGACAGGTGCCGGACGCGACCGGTTCTCATCGACATGGAATGGACCCTAGTCGGAGCAGTGCGTCGGACACAGGGGCTCGCGGCTTCTACGTGCCAGTGGTCAAACCGTCGTTGATCGCGGCGACGTCGAAGGCCAACGCATCGAGCTGCGATGCCAACGTGGTCACCGTCAACTGCACCAGGTACTGGGTATCGACGCCCACCACCACATACCGCGTCGTCACGGCGGCCTCGAGTTGCTGCGCGACGTACGTCCCCCGAATGAATCGAGACGGCCAGCCGAGCCACGATGCCGTGCTCGCCTCGCGCTCCACCCAGCCTGGCATCGCACGTCCGTCGCCGAAACCCAGTGCCATCAACGCTTCCGGGTCGATCGTGCGCGACAACGCACCGACCAGAAGCACCGCGTTCGGCGCGAATCCGTTCTCCACGAGGTTCGGTTCCACGATCACCTGAGTCGCCCCGGGGAACTGCGCGGGATCGAGCGTCTGCCATCCCGCAGGAATCGGCACGGTGATGCCGAGCTCGGCCGCCGCGGGCCCGTCGAGCGGCGACACCCGCAACGCGTGTGCGTTCAGGTACTCGGCGATCGTGGTGGGCTCGGACGATTCCGTCGACAGGGCGTCGTTCACAGCAGGGCCTTTCGTGGTGGACGATTCACTGACACGCCAGAGGCTACCCGCGCCGGTCCGCTCGTCATCGGATCCTGGAGGCAGTGACCGGCGGGTAGCTGAGTGCTGTGCGACTCCAACCATGCGCCGACCGCGTCGAGCATGGCAGTTGCGTCGATGAACGAACCCGAATTCGCTTGCGCCACAATCGCTACCCCGGGTGCAACACTGTTCGTAATCTCGACCACCGGTGCAGTGTCCGGAATGCACGACAGGCCCGCCGCGAACGTCGCCTGATCCTGCATCGACCACTCGGTCTGTCCGAATGCACTGAATTCAGCGCAGAACCGACTCGACTGCTGCACCTGCGGCCGTGGAATCTCCGAGCGACCCCACAGGGCCGTGACGAACGGACCGGACGTTACGGTCTCGCTCTGCGCGCGGTGAGTTCCTCCAGATACCGCGCGACCGCATCGTCGTCGTTGGATTCGAGGACGCGATCGACAACGGATCGCACGGGCTCAGCAGCATTCGACGGGCACAACGCCGTACCCGCCCAACTCAGCATCGGTAAATCGTTGCGCGCATCCCCCACTGCCGCAACCGAACCAGGAGAAATCCCCCACCGCTCGCACAACTCCTGCAGCGCACTGGCCTTCGAGACTCCCGCTGCGGACATCTCGATGTACGGGGCGCCTGAATGCGTCAACTCCACTCCGTCGACCCCGACAGCAGCGACGAGCTCGTACAACTCTTCACTCGGCGTATCACTGTGCCGGGCAACGATTTTGACCGTCGGCTCGACGTCGACCGACAGGCCGTGCTCCGAGAGTTCCATCTCGTGCGGCTGCCGGTGATGGTCCGCGAATACGCACAGCTCGGCGTACCGAGGCTCGGCCACGAATCGCGTGGCACCGACCGTCGCAAAGGCCACGCCGGGGACGAGCGAGCGCACGATCGACTTGGCCGAGGCCACCGTCTCGGCCGGTACCGACGTGGTGCCGACGATGGCCGGGTATCCGTCGGCCAGGTCGAGGACAACAGCCCCGTTGGCACCGATGGCCGTTCCGCGAAATCCGCAGGACGCAGCGAGTTCGTCGATCGAGTGGCGCGCGCGAGCAGTGGCCCACACCACCCTGATTCCGGCTGCGTCTGCCGCAGCCATCGCAGCGGCCGTTCGAGCAGACACAGTTCGGTCCGAACGCAACAGGGTGCCGTCGAGATCGGTTGCGACAACGACGACCTCTTCGGTTCTCTTCACCCCACCGATACTGCCAGGTGCCGGTCTCTCAGCCGGAGACCAACGTCAGAACGGAAATCTCACTGGGCGCGAACACCCGGAAAGGCGGACCCCAGAATCCCGATCCGCGGCTGGTGTAGAGCTGAGTTCGCGCGCCGTGTCTGCTCAGCCCGTGCACCACCGGTTGGTCGAGCCGAACCAAGGCCGAGAACGGCCAGATCTGACCGCCGTGCGTATGGCCGGAGACCTGCAGGTCGACGCCGGCGTCCACGGCGTCAGCGATCTGTTTCGGTTGGTGTGCCAGCAACAGCACAGGCATCGACGGATCGGTTCCGGCAAGTGCGCGAGCGAGATCCGCACCGTGACCGGGCGCACCCGAGCCTGCGGCGGTGGCGTCGTCGACGCCGGCGATGATCAGTGCGTCCTCACCACGACGCAGCACCACGTGGCGATTGTGCAGGGAATTCCAGCCGAGGTCCTGCATGTGATCGAGCCACTCCTGCGCCTCGCCGAAGTACTCGTGATTGCCGGTGACGTACACGCGCGCCGCACTCGCGAGCATTGCCTCCAACGGTGCGGCCTGCGCTCGACGCCGATCGACCGAGCCGTCGGCGATATCGCCGACGTGGGCCAACACGTCCGGTTCGAGCGCATTGACGGCATCGGTCAATCGGTGCGACCACGTCGTTCGATCGAGCGGGCCGAAATGCGTGTCGGTCACGAGAACCACTCGTAGACCGTCGAATCGAGCCCCGAGCCGGTCGATCCTGACCGTCGTGTGTCGCACGCGGGGAGTTCGCATCGCCTCGTAATGACCCCACACTGCGAGGACGACTACGACGACGACGGTCGTCACCGACACGATCCGCGACCGCAGAGGGTCGTCGACCCCAGCCATCCACAGACCGAGCCGCAGCAGCAGCGAAAGTGCCGACCACACGAACGCGATCCAGGCCATGCCCAACAACACGTCTCCGACGCCCGCCCACGCGTCCTTGGAGACCCCCTCTGCACTCGGCCGGTGACCCAGGTACATCGCTGCAGGCAGTGCCACCAATACGCCGATCGCAACCGCAGAGCCGATCGACTGTGCAATCGCCGGCCACTGCGCGCCCGCGAACACGACGGTCCAGGCCGGCAGGCCGACAAGCACCGCGCAGACCACAACAACGATGGTCGGCACGACAACTCGCCGAGATCGCGATCGCGTCGACCCGTCCGGGGAGGCCGACTGTTCCGGGCGCTGTGTCTGTCGATCTGTCATCGGCGTCGAACCCTCTTCACTCGTACGTGCGCGAAATCCGAGGCCAAGACTACGTCGCCTTCGCTGCTTCGGCCCGGGCGCTGAGCCCGCCGGTCAGGAGCCGGAGTCACGGCCGACGGCGGGTGGTGTATCCGCGAAGTCCGTTGAGCGGCAACTCGTGTTCGGCGATGCCCTCGTCCTCGGGTGCCTCCAGGCCGCCGCTCGGCTCGACATCGGCCGTCGTCGCTTCCGTGGAATCACCCTGTGTGTCGGCCGGATCGGATCCATCGAGCTCGGCAGCCTCGACGCTGTCCGCGGCCTCGTCCGATGCGACCGTCTCGTCGGCGTCCCCGACCCGGTCCGTGGCCGCTGTCGTACTGTTCGCGGTTCCGCCGAACTCGGTGGACGAGTCGGCTGCCGACTCGCTGCTCGCCGCGGAGTCGCGCACCCGCGCCGACGCATCGCTCTCTGCGTCCTGTGCAGGTGTGGAGCCGTTGGTCATCGCTGGGCGGCTCGATGCCGACGACGCGATCGGCCGAGCAGTGCCACGGGAACCGCCCGACTCCCCGGTCCCGGATCCGTGGGTGGCACCGTTGGTGGCGGCTGCACCGTTCGACGTTCCCGAGCCGTTGGTCGGTCGAGAACCGTTCGTGGTGCCCGACCCGTTCTCGACTCCGGTTCCGTTGGTCATTCCGGAACCGTTGGTCGTCGACGGTGCCGATCCTGCGCGGTCACCTCCGCGAGCGTCCGATTCGGACGGCTCCCCGGTGGGGATGTCGATGCGCGGCATCGTCCACAGAGACAACACCGACTCGTGGCGTGTGGACGAGTCTGCATGCGTGGACGTTTCGAAGACGCCGGAATCGTCGAACTGCGAGGACTCGAGCGGGACCGGGGTCCAGGCCTCGTCCGAGCTCTCGAGACCTTCCACGACAACGCTGTTGGGCTTGATTCCCAAACGGGCCAATGTGGCCCAGAGGCTTTCCAGCGCCGCGTCGCGGTCCAAGTAGTACTCGGATTCGCGCACCCGCCAGAAGGTCCAGCCGCACCGCTTGAGCTCCTGCTCACGCTGCAGGTCCGCCAACCGCTGAGCCGGCGTCGACAGGAACGTGTCGCCATCGCACTCGACGGCGAGACGCGAGGAGTCGCCGGTCACGACCAGGGCGAGACGTCTGTTGTTCACCTCGACGCCGGGATTGACGTGAAAACCTCGCTCGACGAGGTCGTTCCACAACTGCTGCTCGAGCAACGTCTCGAATGGCGCCTTCCGGATCTCGCGCGAGACATCGACCGGCATGGGATCGGCAGGAGCGGGCGAGACGGAGGTGACGTAGCTCAGCAACGAGTTGCGCAGGTCCGCTCGCTTGAGCCGATCGACAGTCACCGAGTGGAAGAGCCACAGCTGATCCTGTGCCCGCGACGCCGCCACGTTGAACCGCCTCTTGTACTGATTGGCGGTGAGGGTGGCGAAGTTCTGATCGGGTGCCACCACCATCGACAGAAAGACGACGTTGCGTTCGTCGCCCTGGAAGTCCGGCGGCGTACCGACGCGAAGCCGACGCTGTTCCCACTGTTCGATGCCGATCCGCTTGATCAACTCGTTGCGGATCTCGTCGACCTGCGATTGGCCCTGCAGCACAACCACTCCGAAGGTCCGGTTGTCGTACGCGGGGTCCTCGAGGCAATGTGCGATCTGTTCGGCGATCGCGATGGCCTCGGTACGGTTGACCAGTGAGGCGTTCTTTCCGGTCACCGTCGCTCCGCGAACGTACGTGTGCCGCAACGGCGGTAGGCGATCCGCACCGAACTGCCGCACGGGAACGAGCGGAGAGTCTCCGTAGAACTGCTGACTCGACCAGTTGATGATCTCGGGCATCGAGCGGAAGTGCTCACGCAACCGCACCACCTGACCGAACCTGGTGCGCAGCATGGAGAACAGGCTCGACCTCGGGGTCAGCGTCGCACGCACATGCTCGGGTAGATCGGGCAGATAGACGTCCAACCGATCGAACACGTCCTCGAGCGTTCCGGTCTGCGGGACATCGGCCGGTGCGCACTGCCTGTCGTCACCCACGACGATGACACGGGGTGCGAGGTACAGCAGGAAGAGACTGGTGATGTCGGCCTGACTCGCCTCGTCGACGATCACGACGTCGAAACTGCCCGGCACCGGCGGAATCGACGCCAGCACCTGAGAGAGAGGCATGACCCACGCGGGCACCGCACTCTGCGCCTCACGCATCGCCGATCGTGCTGCACTGCGGTAGGTTTCGGCGTACTTGCCGGCCCCCGAGCCGATGCTGGAGATGTGCTCGCGGTAGGTCTGCAGCGCACGCACCTCGACGGCAGTCATTCGTTCGAGACTGTTGCGCCAGGCACTGGCGGCGGCGAGACGTGTTGTGAGGTAGGCGATGTCGGTATCCGCAGCGGCCAGATCGGCTTCCAGTTGCTGCTCGAGACCGCCGTGGTGCTGCTCACCGACCCACTCGCGTGCTCGACGCCACGCCCAGGCCTTCGACATCTGCCAGCTCAGTTCGTCCCATTCGACATCACCAGCGGTGCTCTCGACCAGGTCGAACAATGCGGGTGCGACCTCGGACAACGACGCCGACATCGATTCCAGCAGAAGCTGATCCTCCTGCTCGGAACACGCCTGCGAGTACGCAGCAACGGCAGCAGCCAATTCCAACGGATCCGCAGTGCTCAACGCGCTCACCAGATTCGAGCCCTCGGGCGACGGCCCGGCATCGATGCGAGTGGCGACCGCGAACTGCAGGGCGTCGAGCTCGGCTCGTGCGGCATCGATGTCGATTCGCGCGGCAATGGCGTCGGCGGCCCCGGCGACCTCCTGAGCGTCGGCGAGGCTCCGAATCCACGGTGCTGCAGGCGAAATGGTGTACAGCCGGTGCACCAGGGCGTCACGGGCCGCGACGACTGCGGACACCAGCCCCAGCCGGTCGGCGATCCGCGCCACGTTGTTGACGCGAATCGAACGCGTGCCGTCGAGTGGAACGACGATCGCGAGGTCGGCCAGGAGCACCGCTGCGGTCTGCACGGTCTCGAGCGCACGAATGTGTTCGGCCACCAGACGCGCGGCCATCGCCGTCGTCGCGGGTTGCCCGTCGACGGTAGCGACGATATCGAGAGCCTCGACGGCCTTCTGCTCCTCGCTGCGACGGAATCGGGGCTTCCACTCGATACCCGATTCCAACGCACCGGCGAACGCATCCATGGCCGTGAGTGCCGCCGGCGAACTCGACGAGCACTGCACATCGTGCCCACCGACGTAGCGATCGGACGCAGCTGCCGTCTCGACCATCGCGTCGATTCCGCTGACCCGAGACCACAGGTGGGCGGCCTCGCCGGACAGCACGGAATCGGTCAGGCGTGGGTAGGAGCCGTCGAGTTCGACGACTGCTCGCACGCGAGCGGCGAGCTCCTCGCACAGTTGCTCGATCTCCGAGGACACAGCGGGTTCCACGCCGTCGAGCAACGCCACGAGGTCCGCCGCCTGGGGCGAGAGGTCATCGATCTGTGCACTTGCGCGCCGACAGAGCGAGGTGAGTTCGGCCGAATTCGGCAGTATCGTCTCCGGACGCGGCAGCACCTGACGCGAGCGGAGTTCACGAGTGCCGTCGGAGCCGGCGATGAGCTTGCGAAGCTGATCGACCTGGACACCGTCGAGGGGCGGTCGATCGGCGAGCAGTGGGCCGGGCAGCCACTCGTGGGCACCTTCGGCCGCTTTGACCTTACGTACGATGGACGACACCGTGCCGTCGTATCCATCGGAAACATATTCGTGCACAACGGTTTCCGACTCGCGAAGCGCGCTGACACGATCGAGCAGCTCGGCCCGTCGGGCAAGAGCCGAGGCGCGCTGCGTCGTCAGCGCCTCGATCTTCTGCACCTCGCTGGCCTCGTCGAACGAGGTCTTGCGCTCGGCGATCTTCGCCACGCTGCGGTTCAGCTCGTCCGAACCACCGCGAGAGAGGTCGGTGATGGACACACAGAGCTCCTGCAGCTCCGGCGGGAGCTTGTCCCGCAGCACGCGCAAAGCTTGTGACTTTTCACTAGTGACCAGAACCCGTTGACCGCGCGCCAACAGCCCGGACATGAGGTTGGCGATCGTATGGGTCTTGCCCGTTCCTGGTGGTCCCTCGACCACGACGCCGCTGTCACGCCCGAGCCGTTCGATGATCTGCGACTGCTCGGCGTTGGCCGGCAGCGGAAACAGCGGATCCTCCGCCAGTGCCGCCGACTCCCCCGCCCCAGTGCGTTCGAGCCAGGCCATCCGATCTGCCGGTTCGATGGCGTCGACGAGTTGCGCGAGCCCCAGCGGTACCGGAGAGTCGGCGAACTCGAGATCGGCGATCATCTGCTCGTAGTACTCGACCAGCGCGAACGAGTCTCGAACGCGGAGAACGAGGGCTGGTGAGACGGTCAGGGTGCGGTCGTCGTCGATGTAGGCGAGAGCCCCGGGCGGCCCGAGACGATCGAGCACCTCGATGTCCTGCCGCGGCACCTTCGCCGCCCAGTTCCTCAGGAACTGTTCGACGCCGGCTCCGATGGGTGAGGTGACGGTGTCGTGCAATTCTCGAGCCAGAGCCACCGAGCCGGAGGTGTCGAAATCGTCCGAGCCGGTCAGCAGCTGGCCGTCCTCGAGGCGCGGGGTTGTGCTCGCGGCGAGGCGAACCAACAGGTCACCGGTGCGCACGTCCCGTTCGATGCTGGCCGACTGCGTGATCAGGTGAGTGCGAACGCTGCGCTGCGGATCGGTGTTGCTCGACGTCAGCAGACCCGAGGCCACCACCAGTTCGATCGACTCGGGCCGCGAGGCGAGCTCCTGCATCATCAGCTGCAGAGCCTGGTACAGAGCAGCCTGCGGGCGCCGATCCCGATCCTCCTGCGCCCATTCCTTCCACGATTCCGAGTACTCCTCGAAGGCCTGCTTGATCTCGTAGGCCTTGCGGATGTCGAAGTCGGCATCGGACTCCTGCGCCTCCGCTCGACGGCGGGACGTCACCGAGGATGCGTCGGCCAGCTCGAGTTCGCGATAGCGACTGTCTGCAACGATCTGGGGATCGAGCCAACCCGACAACAGCGCCGGCGGCTCGGGCGGCTCGTCGACCGCGATGCGCGGCGCGCGCAGGACCACACCACCTTGCTTGGCCCGTGGGTCGAGCTGCATGGGTACGTCCCCGGCATGCACCCACTCGACCTGAACGTGGTCGTCGAAACGCAGCACCGGGTTCGAACGCGCCTCGACGATCTCGCGAAGAAAACGCAGCAGGCGCTGAACCCTGCTCTTGAGCTCGTCGTCGTGTTCACGACCGGTAGCCGCTGCAGCCGTCACAGTTTCCCCACAAATACTCGAATGGTCGTCCGATCCAGGGACGGTGTTTGCACACCCGGGCCACACTAGCCGCTGAAAACCAGTTGTTCATCGCGTCCTGAGCACACAAAATACGTTCTAGTGCTGGGTCACAAAGACCCACTTCGGTCGCTGGATCCCCCACAGCGGACCCACCGGCCGACCCTCGGGTTTCTCACCCGTCGACCACGACAGGAGCCCCATGCGCAAACTGGTCTACTACGTCGCCGTCTCCCTCGACGGCTTCATCGCTGCACCGGACGGCAACTACGACTGTTTCGTTCCCGAGGGCGATCACCTCGACGCCATCGTGGCCGAGCTGCCCGAGACATTGCCGGTCCACGTGCGTGCAGCGTTCGGCCTGGACGGTCCGCCCGCGCGATTCGACACCCTCGTCATGGGCCGCGAGACGTTGCAACCTGCGCTCGACGTCGGCATCGCCAGCCCCTATCCCCACCTACGCCAGTACGTCTTCTCTCGCACTCTCGCCCCGTCGAACGACCCGACTCTCACCGTCGTGAACCAAGATCCGATCGGACTCGTCAGGAGCCTCGTAGCCGAGGAGTCCGAGCTCGACGTCTGGATCTGCGGAGGCGGAAACCTGGCGGGTCAACTGCTGCCCGAGATCGACGAGCTGTTCCTCAAGGTCAATCCCGTCGTTCTCGGCAGGGGCATCGGGCTGTTCTCGTCCGGGATCGGTCCCGATCCGTTCCCCGCGCAGCAGTTCGAGCACCTCGAATCACGCCAGTTCGACAGCGGGGTGAGATTCACCCGGTTCGTCCGCCGGGATGCGCGCGAACGATGACGTATAAAGACTGAATGCCTGCCGCGCCGGAGCCAGACCGTGAGCTGCCGAATCGGGAGCTGCCGACCACCCCGCGCGGACTGCGAACCCGATCCTCGCTCGTGGCGGCCGCCCGTCGAGTGTTCGAGGACAGTGGTTACCTCGACTCACGTCTGATCGACATCACCCGCGCCGCTCGATGCTCCGCAGGAACCTTCTACACCTACTTCACCAGCAAGGAAGAGATCCTGGCCGCCGTGCTCGAGCAGGCACGGGACGACATGTTGCATCCCGGGACCGAGCGAGTGAACCCGCACGACGACCCGGTTGCCGTGATCGCCGCGAGCAACCGTGCGTACTTCGAGGCCTACCGACGCAACGCGAAGCTGATGGCACTGCTCGAGCAGGTCTCCAACATCGATCCCGAGTTCCGACGCCTCCGCCGTGAACGCGCCGATGCCTTCGTCAGGCGCAACGCCCGCAGTATCGAGAGCCTGCAGAGCCGCGGTCTGGCCGATGCGGAACTCGATCCCCTGCTCGCTTCGCGCGCACTGTCCTCGATGATCAGCCGGCTCGCGTTCAATCACTTCGTCGTCGACGCCGCGGACGGCCACTCGCCCGCGGACTCCGAGGATCTGCTTGCGACCGCGACGAGACTGTGGGTCAACGCGCTGCGACTGCCGCGGGCGAGCGAGGGTGACAGGTGAGGGAGACCGCACTCGGCGACGAGCGAGGCAACTCGAGCCGATCGGCTCGAGTTGTACCCGTCGGTAATGTACCCGCCGGTAGCAACGTAAGTCACCGAATGGCGAATTACGCCTCGCGCCAACGCTACTCGCGAGTACGTTAGCGAGGTGAACAGGCCCCGACAGCCCGTTCTCAGCCAAAGTGCTTGTAACAGAATATGATTCACTTGTTGGTGATCAATCACACTCACGCCGAACGCCGTTGGCGATGCACAGGGCCTCGTTACCGTTAGAATGAGCCGATCGGAGTGCCGCATGATGAACAGGAAATCGACATGCCCGGCACCAATCCACGTTCCATCGAGTGCACCGACGCGGTGCGCCCACACCGAGCGAAGAGAGATACGTTGTTCAAGCGGATTGCAGTAGTCAACCGAGGCGAGGCAGCAGTACGCCTGATCCGAGCCGTCCGAGAGCTCAACGCCGAACACGATTACGGCATCCGCACCGTAGCGCTGCACACCGAAGCGGAGAAGCGGGCCATGTTCGTCCGCCAGGCCGACGAGGCGGTCACGCTACGCAAGCCCGCCACCGGCTCGGCCTACCTCGACTACGGCGTCCTCGAGGCCGCCCTGGTCGAGTCCGGTGCCGACGCAGTGTGGGTCGGCTGGGGCTTCGTCGCCGAGGACCCCACGTTCGCCGATCTCGTCGCCCGCCTGAACATCACCTTCATCGGCCCCTCCGCCGACGCGATGCGCCTGCTCGGCGACAAGGTCGAGGCCAAGATCCTCGCCGAGAAGGTCGGCGTCCCCGTCGCACCGTGGTCCGGCGGCCCCGTCGAGACCCGCGCCGACGCCAGGCGTCATGCAGCGGCGATCGGCTACCCGCTGATCATCAAGGCCCGCTCCGGCGGCGGTGGCCGCGGTATCCGCAAGGTCTTCCACGAGGACGAACTCGAACTCTCCCTCGAACGCACCCAGGGTGAGGCCGAGCGCTCGTTCGGTGACCCCGTCGTGTTCCTCGAACGGCTCGTCACCGATGCCCGCCACGTCGAGGTTCAGGTGATCGCCGACAGCCACGGCAATGTCTGGGCCCCGGGCGTGCGCGACTGCTCCATCCAGCGCCGCAACCAGAAGGTCATCGAGGAGTCCAGCTCACCGCTGCTGACCAAGGAGCAGGCCGACCAGCTGCGCACTGCCTCTGCCGAACTCGTCAAGGCCGCCGGCTACCAGGGCGCAGGCACCGTCGAGTACCTGTACCAGCCCGAGCAGAAGATCTTCACCTTCCTCGAGGTCAACACCCGCCTCCAGGTCGAGCACCCCATCACCGAATACACCACCGGCATCGACCTGGTGAAGCTGCAGATCCTCGTGGCCGACGGCCAGGCACTGCCCGGCGAGTGCCCCACCGAGTTCGGTCACGCAGTCGAGGCTCGCCTCAACGCCGAGGACGCGGACAACGGCTTCGCACCGGCTCCCGGCACCGTCGAGCTGCTCAAGTTCCCCCTCGGCACCGGCATCCGCGTCGACACCGGTATCGCGCAGGGTGACGTCATTCCGCCCGACTACGACTCGATGGTCGCCAAGGTCATAGCCTGGGGTCGCGACCGCAGCGAAGCGTTGGCTCGCTTGCGCAACGCGCTGCGGGAGACCACCGTCGTCATCGACGGCGGCACCACCACCAAGTCGTTCCTGCTGAGCCTGCTCGACCGCGAGGAAGTCATCTCCGCCTCCGCCGACACCGGCTGGCTCGACCGCACCGAGGCCGGCTCTCAGGTGGGCCCGACCGCCGTCGCCGACATCGCGATCATCGCCGCGGCCATCGACGCCTACGACGCCGAGGAAGGCCGCGAGCGCACCGCGTTCCTCAGCTCCGCACGCGGCGGCCGGCCACGCGCCACCCATGCCATCGGCCGCACCGTCGAATTGAACTACCAGGGTCAGGCCTACAAGCTCGAGGTCGGCCAGACCGGCACGCACCGTTACAGCATCGACGGTGACGGCATCGGCGATCTGCAGGTCGACGTCGAGCGACTCGGCACGTACGAGAGCCGTCTGGTCATCGGCGACCGTCGCTACCAGGTGGTCACCGTCGCCGGAGCCGCGCACTTCCTCGTCGAGGTCGACGGCATCAGCCATCAGATCTCGCAGGACGAGGCCGGGTTGGTCCGCGCACCGGCACCCGCCGTCGTCGTGGCCGTTCCGGTCGCCGTCGGCGACGAGGTCGAAGCGGGACAGACCCTCGTCGTCCTCGAATCGATGAAGATGGAAACCGCCGTCCGGTCTCCCTACGCGGGCACCGTGCGTGAGGTACTGGCCTCGGTCAACGGACAGGTCGACGCAGGAGCGGCACTGCTGCGCGTCGATCAGGCCGGTGAGCAGAAGGTCTCCGAGCAGGCACCGCGCGTGCAGTTCCGCGGTATCGACGACGCCGCACAGCGTTCGCCGCAGCGCCGGGCACTGGACCGACTCGACGAACTCGCCGCCCTGATCACCGGCTTCGACGTCAGCGGGGCCCGCGCGCGAAACCTGTTGTCCACCTATGAAACTCTGCGTGCCGACGTTCCTCGCAACGATTCGGGAGTGGTCTCGGCCGAGCTGGATCTGCTCAACACGTTCGCAGACATCTGCGAACTCTCCCGCAACCGTCCGACGATGGACGAGGAAGGCAACGACGAGCGCGTCCACTCCCCTCGCGAGCACTTCCACTCGTTCCTGCACTCGCTCGACGCAGACGTGCAGGGGCTCCCGGATTCGTTCCGCGCCAAGCTCACTCGCGCACTCGCGCACTACGATGCCGCCATCGACGAAGGCCGAACCCCCGAACTCGAAGAAGCCGTCTACCGCGTCTTCCTCGCTCTGCAGCGCATGGAGAACCAGGTTCCGGTCATCGCGGCCCTGCTCGGCCACTGGCTCAGCGACTGCTCGGCGCAACCCGAAGCCACCCCGGCCATGGCCGAGGTCCTCGAGCGCCTCATCGGTGCCACCCAGGCCCGCTACCCCGTCATCGGCGACGTCGCTCGCAACCTGCGCTTCCGGCTGTTCGACGAGCCGCAGATCCGCAGTGCACGCGAGAAGATCTACGACGGCGTCCGTGGCAGCCTGCAGTACCTCGCCGAGAACCCCGACGCGGCCGATTACTCGGCCCGCATCGCGGCGCTCGTCGCCACCCCGGAACCGCTGATCGAGCTGCTGGCACAACGGATCACCGATCCCGGCGCCCTGCTCGAAGTGATCACCCGCCAGTACTACGAGATCCGAACCCTCGAAGACGTCAAGGCCTTCGACCGCGACGGCAAGCACTTCGTCACCGGCAACTTCGAGCTCTCGGGCGAACGACTGCACCTCGTCTCCACGGCTACCGACTTCGATTCTCTCGCAGCTACTCTCGACGCTGTCGAGGATATCGCCGGTCCGTCACCGGAGCACCTGGCCGTGGACCTCTACCTGTCCTGGCCGGACGCGCCGACGGACGGCGACGCCCTCTCGGAACAACTCCAGGCTGCACTGGCCGCGCACCGGAGCACCGGCCGCTGGCGTCGAGTCACCGTGACCGCCTTCGGTTCCGCCACCCGAAAGATGACCTACCGCCGCACCACGGTCGAGGGATCCGAACCCCTCGCCGAGGACACGATCATCCGGGACATGCACCCACTGACCGGTCAGCGACTCGACCTGTGGCGACTGAAGAACTTCGACGGAGTTCGTCTGCCCGCCAGCGCAGGGACGTACCTGTTCCACCTGACGTCCAAGGCCAACCCCTCCGACGAGCGACTCGTCGCACTCGCCGAGATCCGTGGCGTCACAACACAGTTGGACGACGCCGGAAACATCGTCGCGGTACCCGAGATCGAGCGCACCGTCGCTGCCTGCCTCGACGGCATCCGCCGCGCTCAGGCCGGACGCGGCAAGAAGCGACTCGACGCCAACCGCGTCGTGCTCTACGTCTGGCCGGTACTGAACGTGCCCGCCGACCGCATCGCCACCATCGCCCGTCACATCGCACCGCTGACGATCGGTGCAGGACTCGAGGAGATCACCCTCATCGCGCGCCTGGCCGAGAAGCCCGGCGCAACCCCGCGCGAAGTGGCACTGCGCCTGTCGTACCGATCCGGTGCAGGCATCGTCGCCAAGGTGACGCCGCCGCCGACCGAGCCGATGCGTCCGCTCGACGAGTACACCCAGAAGGTGCAGCGGTCCCAGGCACGCGGCACCGTGTACCCGTACGAGTTGATTCCGTTGCTGAGCAGCAACGGCGGCACGTTCACCGAGTACGACTTCGACGCCGACGGTGTGCTTGCACCGGTCGACCGTCCCTACGGCCGCAACTCCGCAGGCGTCATCGTCGGCGTGGCCACCACACCGACGGCCAAGTACCCCGAGGGCATCACTCGCGTCGCGCTGTTCGGCGACCCGACCAAGGCACTCGGCACCGTCGCCGAGGCCGAGTGCTCGCGAATCGTCGCGGCCATCGACCTCGCCGAGCAGCTCGGCGCACCCGTCGAATGGTTCGCATTGTCCTCCGGTGCAACGATTTCCATGGAATCGGGCACCGAGAACATGGACTGGGTCTCGCGCGGCTTGCGTCGCATCATCACCTTCACCCAGGCAGGCGGTGAGATCAACATCGTCGTCGCGGGCATCAACGTCGGCGCGCAGCCGTACTGGAACGCCGAAGCCACCATGCTCACCCACA
The DNA here is from genome assembly GCF_002259145.1 of Rhodococcus sp. 15-2388-1-1a. NCBI lineage: Bacteria > Bacillati > Actinomycetota > Actinomycetes > Mycobacteriales > Nocardiaceae > Rhodococcus > Rhodococcus sp. 15-2388-1-1a. Next base: position 16,594 of record NZ_NPFP01000045.1, read on the forward strand.
CCAAGGGCATCCTGGTGATGACCCCCGACAGTGCGATGGTGCTCACCGGAAAGCAGTCCCTGGACTACTCCGGTGGTGTCTCGGCCGAGGACAACTTCGGCATCGGCGGCTACGACCGCGTCATGGGCCCCAACGGCCAGGCGCAGTACTGGGCACCGAACCTGCGGGCCGCATGCGACATCCTGTTCGCGCACTACGACCACGCGTATGCCGCACCGGGAGAACGCTTCCCACGCCGTGCAGCCACGGCCGACCCGACCGAGCGCGACGTGCGTACCTACCCGCACGTGCACCCGTCGAGCGACTTCACCACCGTCGGCGACATCTTCTCCTCGGTCACCAACCCGGACCGCAAGAAGCCGTTCGACATTCGCACCGTGATGCGCGCCGTGGTGGACCAGGACCACTCGGTACTCGAGCGTTGGGCCGACATGGCCGACGCCGACACCTCCGTGGTGTTCGACGCCCACCTCGCCGGAATTCCGGTGTCCGTCATCGGTATCGAATCGCGAGCCATCCCCCGTAAGGGCTGGTTCCCGTCCGACGGCCCCGATCAGTGGACCTCGGGCACCCTGTTCCCGAACTCGTCGAAGAAGACGGCCCGCGCCATCAACGCCGCCAGCGGAAGCCGGCCGATCGTGGTGCTGGCCAACCTCTCCGGCTTCGACGGATCACCGGAATCGCTGCGCAACATCCAGCTCGAATACGGTGCCGAGATCGGCCGCGCCATCGTCAACTTCGACGGACCGGTCGTGTTCTGTGTCGTCTCGCGCTACCACGGAGGCGCTTTCGTGGTGTTCTCCGGAGCGCTCAACGACAACATGGAGGTCCTCGCAGTGGAGGGCTCCTTCGCCTCCGTGCTCGGTGGAGCCCCGGCCGCAGCAGTGGTGTTCACCCGCGACGTCAACGCCCGCACCGCAGCGGACCCGACCGTCAAGGAACTCGAGACGGCGCTGAACACCGCCGAGGACGACGCCACCCGCTCGGCCCTGCGTGTCGAGCTGGCCGCCGTGCGAGCGAACGCACGCAACGCCAAACTGGGTGAAGTGGCAGCCGAATTCGAGGCCATCCACAACATCCAGCGAGCACAGAACGTCGGATCGGTGCACCACATCGTCCCCGCCGCCGAACTGCGCCCGCAGCTGGTCGCCGCAATCGAACGCGGAATGGCGCGGTCTTTGGCGAAGTAGGGCTCTGGCTCCACGCACACGCGCGCGCGTTTGCTGGATGCTCGCGGAATGGCTACCTGTTCCGCGAGCGTCTGGCGAATGCGCGCGCGTTTGTCGGTTAAAGGGGTTCGGCGGAGGGTTCGGCTCAGGGCACGCTTTACCAGTAGGTCACGTCCGTTGCGACGATACCGGTGCATTGACCGGTGAAGATGGTCACCGCGCAGGCCTCCCAGATCCGCGACAGATCCGAGAACAAGCTCGACACTCCGCTCGAGCTACCGGTGCTCGCGCTTCCGGTATCGGCCACCGCGACTGCCGGCGACGCTATGGCGATGACTGCGGCTCCCAACACAACAGCAATACGACGCTTCACGCTGTTCTCCTCTTCTCTTCCATCGGACATGGTTCGCTCGACACGCTAACCTCGCGTCCCAATTGTCACAATCGTCCGAACGAACGATGGCCAGACGTCAGGGCTCGAGGGTTCGGGCACTGACGAAGCGCCTGGGCTCGCCGGTGAGCGGATCCGTGAAGTTCAGAGCCCGGGCGAGGAGTTGCAACGGCCGGGTGAAGTCATCGGCCGGGACGGAAGAGAACACCGGATAGTACGGGTCGTTCGCGATCGGAATTCCCAACGACGACAGATGGATTCGCAGCTGATGCGTCTTGCCCGACTTGGGGAAGAGTCGATATCGGGCGGCGGCACCGAACGTATCGACCAGTTCGATCAGGGTCTCACTGTTCGGCTCCCCCGGCTCCTCGTATGCCGTCATGACCCCATGCTCTTTGAGGATTCGGCTTCGCACCACGCGCGGAAAATCCAGTGCTGCATCGAATCCCGCAACGGCCTCGTACTCTTTGGTGACGTTGCGCGAGGAGAAGAGCTCCTGATACGGCCGTCGGGCATGCTTGGTCTTGGTGAAGAGCAACACCCCGGCGGTGGCGCGATCGAGTCGGTGCGCGGGCGTCAGGTCGGGGCAGTCGAACTGCCTGCGTAGTCGCACGGTCGCCGTTTCGGTGACGTGTCGGCCACGCGGGATGGTGGCGAGGAAGTGCGGCTTGTCGACCACCAACAGGTCGTCGTCCTCGTGCAGGATGCCGATCTCGAACGGAACCGGAACCTCCTGCGCTGGAACGCGATAGAAGTACACCTGACTGCCGGCGCGATACCGCGTGTCGACGGAGATCGGCCTGCTCTTCTCGTCGACCACTTCGGCGTCGCGAATGGCCCGTCGCCAGTCGTCGTCGGGCATCTGTCGTTCGAGATATTCCACAATGGTTGTGGCCGAATCACCATGCGGCAACAGCAGTCTCAGCGGAGCGAGACCGTCCCGGAAGGGCAGCATTGTCTAGGCGCAGTCGAGACAGATCAACCGCAGACCACGGCCGGCGTCGCCGTCGAAGTCCTGGTACCGGGACGTCGGGTTGCCGCAGGCACTGCAGCGACCGATGACGGCGGTGTGGTCGGAGAAGTTCTGCGCCATCCGCTTGTCGAAGACGAACAACGACCCCTCCCAGAGCGCGTCGTCGCCGAAAGTTTCTGCGTACCGAACGATTCCGCCGTCGAGCTGATATACCTCCTCGAAACCACGGGCCACCATCAGCGAAGACAGCACCTCGCAGCGGACTCCCCCGGTGCAATACGTGACCACCGGGGACTTCTTCAGATGGTCGTAGGCACCGGAATCGAGCTGGGAGACGAAATCCCTCGTCGTCTCGACGTCGGGCACCACCGCGTTCTTGAACTTTCCGATCTCGGCTTCGAAAGCGTTGCGGCCGTCGAAGAAGACGACGTCGTCCCCGCGGGAATCGACGAGCTCGTGCACCTGCTCCGGGCTCAGGTGAGTGCCGCCGCCGACAACCCCGTCGGCGTCGACCTTCAGTTCCCCGGGGGCACCGAAGGTGACGATCTCGTCCCGGACTCGCACGCTCAGGCGCGGAAAATCGTTTCCGAGCCCCTCGGACCACTTGATGTCGGCCGACTTGAACGCCGGGTAGCTACGGGTGCCGCGCACATAGCGTTTGACGTCGTCGACGTCGCCGCCCACGGTCGCGTTGATGCCGTGTTCGGAGATGAGGATGCGTCCGGTCAGATTGTTCGACGCGGCCAGCGTCTGCTGCCACAGCCTGATCGCTTCGGGATCGGGCAGCGGAGTGAAGACGTAGAACAGGACGATTTTCGGTACAGCCACGCCGACCAGTATGGCGCGTTACCCGGCAGGTGGTGCCGCCGCCCGGACGCGCTGGGTGCCGGAGTCGACGGTGAAGCCCGCTCCCCAGTAGACCGCGGTCTGCGGATCCTCCTTGGCGGTGAGGAACCAGTGGTCCATCCGAGCCGCCGTCTTGGTGACCTCGAAGACGCCGAAGCCGTGACTGTCGAGGTCCACGAACTTCACGTGGTGATTGAGCGCCTTGAACGCCTCCTCGGCTACCCGGCCCAGCGTGTGCGGCGGAGTACGCGTCAGGTCGTCGATGTTGGCCGAGCTCACCGAGGTGACGACCAGCTCGGTGGCAGCAGGCTCCGTCGTTGCGTAGTGCGCCGCGTCGAGCGGCACCTCGCAGGCCCAGGCCGAGTGGATATCGCCGGTGATGAAGACGGTGTTGTCGACGCCTGCGTCCACGATGGCACCGAGCAGCTTGCGGCGGTCGGCGGTGTACCCGTCCCACGGATCCGCGTTGTACGGCAGGCCGCCCTCCGGGATTCCGAGAAGCGAGGTGACGGCCCTGGCTGCATCCCGGTCGAGCGGTGGGATGAGAGTGGGCGTGATCATCACCGGGTTGCCGACGATCTTCCACTGCGTCGGCGACGAGACAATGCCGTCGGTGAGCCACTGCATCTGCTCGGCACCGGTGATGGTCCGGTTGGGCGAATCGACCTCGGGCCCGTTGAACGGCAACACCTGCTGCGAGCGGTAGGTACGCAGATCCAGCATCGAGAGTTCGAGCAAGTTGCCGAACCGGAGCCTGCGGTACAGATGACGGTTGGTCGCGGTGCCTGCGGCGCGCACCGGCATCCACTCGTAGTACGCCTGCTCGGAATTGGCCTTGCGCGTGTACCAATCACCCTCGGTGGCCGGAGTGTGGTTCTCCGCGCCGCCGTCGTAGGCGTCGTTGGCGGACTCGTGGTCGTCCCACGTGCAGATCCACGGCACGTCGACGTGGGCGGCCTGCAGATCCGGGTCGGACTTGTACTGACCGTGGCGCTGACGGTAATCGGCGAGCGTGACGATCTCGTGCGTGGGCGAATGCTGGCGGATCACCCCGTCGCGGCCCGGGAACCCGCCCGTCTCGTATTCGTAGATGTAGTCACCGAGGTGGACGATGGCGTCCAAGTCCGTCCTGGCGGCCAGATGCCGGTAGGCCCCGAAGTAGCCCGACTCCCAGTTGGAGCACGAGACGACCCCGAATCGCATCGCGTCGATATCGGCATCGTTGGCCGGGGCGGTGTGCGTGGTGCCGACGGCCGATGCCGCGTCGCTCGTCCGGAAGTCGTAGAAGTACGTGGTGTCTGCTGCGAGGCCGTCGACGTCGACCTTGACGGTGTGATCGGTGTCGGGACCGGTTGCGACGGTTCCGGAGGCAACCACGTCGCCCATGTCCGCACTACGGGACATGCGCCACGTCACCGATACCTGCGGGCCGACGCCGGAGCCCGGGGTGGCGTCGGGCGTGGGGGTGATGCGGGTCCACAGGACGATCGCGTCGGGCAACGGATCTCCCGACGCCACCCCGTGCAGAAAGCCTCGATCGCTGCCCTGCGCGTGGGCAGTCGCCGGCAGGGTCGTGGCCACTCCGGCCACTGCGACCGCCACCGACGACGAGCGAAGAAACGTCCTTCTGGAAAGCGCAGACTCAGCGTGCATCGGGTCAGTCCATGCGATGGACGGTCGATGGTCAAGTAAGGCGCGCCTGGGTCGGCCACAGTGTTCACCGACCGGCCATGAGCCGGATACTGGTTTGCCTTCGTCGCTGCGGGAGAACACTCCGAGAATGGACGCTCTGTGGTTGTTCGGTGATCAGCTCGGCCCGCACTTTCACTCGGTGGACGAGCATGCCGAGCGAGACGTGCTGATGATCGAGTCCCGGCGCGTGTTCCGGCGTCGGAGATACCACCGGCAGAAGCTGCATCTCGTGTTGTCGGGCATGCGTCACCTGGCCGAGGAGCTGGGTGATCGCGTCACCTACCTGCAGACCGAGACATATCGGGAAGGGTTGGCCGAGTACGGAAAGCCCGTGGTGGTGTTCGAGCCCACCTCACACGCGGCGGAGAAGTTCGTCGCCGCGTTGCACGAGGAGGGCCTGGTTTCGGAGATTCTGCCGACGCCGATGTTCGCACTTCCCCGCGCCGATTTCGCGGAGTGGGCAGCCGAGCGCGGCACCTTTCGGATGGAGACGTTCTACCGCGAACAGCGTAAGAAGTTCGGGGTGCTGATGGAGGGATCCGAACCGGTCTCGGGCAAATGGAACCTCGACGCCGAGAACCAGTCGCCGCCACCGAAGGGACGCCTGACCCTGGGCGTCGAGGAACCCTGGTGGCCGACCGAGGACGCGATCGACGACCAGGTGCGCGCCGACCTCGATGACTGGGGCCTCGACACCGTCGGGGTCGACGGACCTCGCGTGTTCGCGGTGACTGCTTCTGAGGCGTCGGAAGCATTGGCGCACTTCGTGAACTATCGCCTGGACGACTTCGGCAAGTACGAGGACGCAGTGATGGCCGACGACTGGACGATGTCGCACTCACTGCTCTCGGTCCCGCTGAACCTCGGCCTGCTGCAACCGCTGGACGTGGCGCACGCCGCCGAGGACGCCCACCGAGACGGCACCCCGCTGGCGAGCGTAGAGGGTTTCGTTCGGCAGATCCTCGGCTGGCGCGAATACGTGTGGCACCTGTACTGGCATCTGGGGCCGGAGTACCTCGAGCGCAACAAGCTCGAAGCGCATGAGCCACTGCCGAATTGGCTGACGGAGTTGGACGGCGACGCCGTGGTGGCGAAGTGCCTGTCGTCGACGGTGGACGGCGTGCGCGACCGCGGCTGGGTGCACCACATTCCCCGACTGATGATCCTGGGAAACTTTGCGCTGCAACATGCCTGGGATCCGCGAGCGTTGACCGACTGGTTCGCAACGGCTTTCGTCGACGGGTTCGCCTGGGTGATGCCGGTGAACGTCATCGGCATGAGTCAGCACGCGGACGGCGGAGTGATCGCAACCAAGCCCTACGCCTCGGGCGGGGCGTACCTGAACCGCATGACCGACTACTGCAAGCCGTGCGAGTTCAACCCGAAGAAGCGACTGGGCGACGACGCCTGCCCGTTCACCGCCGGCTACTGGGCCTTCGTCCACCGGCATCGCGAGATGTTGGCGCTCAATCACCGGACTGCGCGTCAGGTTTCGTCGATGAACCGATTGAGCGACCTCGAGCAGGTGTTGGAACAGGAACGGCAACGCGAGGTGTACTGACGCATCAGGAAATGCACCGATGTTCGGGTGCATTCGTCACAGCAAAGTGGCCGAGACGCGCAATCTTTGGGTGCCGCCGGTCCTCTACCACGACGTACCGACAGGTTCCGATTCGCGAATCATTATGCACAGCAATAGTTTTCGATTGCACTATGGTTGTCAGTCGAATGCTTGTTCGATACACTTGCTCCCATGACCACGGAGATCTGGCAACTGAGCGAGAGCGAACTCCTCGCCGAATCTGCCGCGGTCTCCCATCAGATCCAGTTGTTGGAGGCCCGGCGGATCGCTCTTGTCGCCGAGATCGATACCCGCGTGAGCCGGGAGAAGCTCGGTTTTCCCGGACCCGCAGGCTGGCTGACCTCCACCACCCTTCTCTCACCATCCAAGGCCACCAAGATCGTCGCCCTCGCCCGCGGTATGGCTGCGTTTCCCGACATCGCCGACGCCGTCAACACCGGCGTGATGTCCGTCGATCACGCCGCCCTGATCCTCACCTTCGCCGAAACACCCCCGGAGAACCTGCCGGAAGAGGGTCGCGATGCCGCACGT
>NZ_NPFP01000041.1:0-19333 GCF_002259145.1 Rhodococcus sp. 15-2388-1-1a
ATGCAATGGTCCATTCACGCGAGGACACCGTGCGCGTCGATGGCACTTTGCATACGTCTCGGCGGTGCAATGGTCCATTGACCCGGGCGGGCGGGGTAGGGCCGAACTACAGCGGCATTGCCCACATGGAACTCGAGCGCTCCTTGAATGCCGTGCAGTTCGCGTGTTGCTTGCTGGCCCGCTGGTAGAAGGTCTGCAACGGCGCAGTGGGTTCGGCAGGCTCCGGTGCGGGCGCAACCGGAAGATCGCTCAGTTCGAGCGCAGCGTCGAGAGCTTCCTCGGCCTCGATGCGTCGGGTGCGCGCCAGGTTGGACAGGGCGAGCTGGTGGATCGTCACGCGGTCGCCGGACTTGCTGTCCACCGTGGCCTGTCGGGCGACGGAGGCGTCGAGCTCGTACACCTTCGAGGCGAGTTGATAGATGCTGGGACGCTCGAGCTCGGCGTCCACCAGAGCAGGCTCGGCCAAGTGCGTAGATGCCTGTACGGTTCGCAATGCGTGCCGAGAGCCGGATTTCTGGGGCTTCGCCGACGGCCGCTCCAGTAGTTGCTCGAGCTCGGCGACCTCCCGATCTGCTGCCGGGTCCTTGGCCTGCGGTGCGACGAAGGGCACGATCGGCTCGAACGCGATCTTCTCCGACGTTGTCACCAGCGCCGCGTTCTTGGACGGGATGAGCAGCGCGACGATCACGGTGCCGACGCCGAACACCACGGCGGCAACAACACTCGTGTGCACCACGGCGTCACCGAACGCCGCGACGGCATTGGCTTCGAGATTGTCGGCGAACCCACTGAGGAATGCGTTCTGGTCGCGGATGACGTCGGAGACGATCACCGCACCTGCCAGCGAATCCTGTGATGCAGCAAGCCCTTCCGCAGCCTGACCGGTGTACTGGCCGTTCGGTTGCTTTCCGGGGAACGTCTGCAGAAATCCTTCGATTCCCTGACGGTAGGACGCGGCGAGCACCGATCCGAGCACCGCGATGCCGAGCGATCCGCCGAGTTCGAGGGCGGTGTCGTTGAGGCCGCCGCCCACCCCGAGCTTGCTGTCGGGGAACTCACCCATGATGGAGTCGGTGCAGGGCGAGACGGACAGGCCGATTGCCAGACCCAGCAGCGTCAGCACGGGAAGAAAGTCGGAGTACGTTGCCGTCGAATCGATTCCGATGAGCGAGACCACCGACAGCGTTCCGACGATCATGCCTGCGGTGACGGTGATGCGCGGTCCCAGTTTCGGCGTGAGCCACATCGTGATTCCGGATCCGACGAAGACTGCACCGGCCAACGGCAGGAGGTGAACGCCGGTGGACACCGGGCCGTAGCCGAGAGCGAACTGGAGGTATTGAGCAACGAAGTAGATCGCACCGAAGGTGACGAGGAAGAAGATCAGCACCGCGAGGGTGGTACCGCTGAGGATGCGGGAAGAGAACATCCGGACGTCGAGCAGCGGATTGGGATGGCGCAGTTCCCATCCCACGAAGCCGAGGACGGACAGCAGTCCGACGAGCGCGAAGTACAACGGCCCGACCGTCCAGCCGAAGTGCATCCCCTCGATGATGGCGTAGACGATGGTCGACACGGCCAGCACCGACAGCAGTCCACCGATCCAGTCGATCGCACCCGGGTCGACGGCCCGTGACGGCGGGACCAGCACGACGGCTCCGACGATGGCGGCCAACGCAATCGGAACATTGATCAGGAACGTCGAGTGCCAGGTGAAGCTCTCGAGGAGCCAGCCCGCCAACAGCGGCCCGGCCGCGATCGCCAGTCCCGAGGTGGCCGCCCATACGGTCACAGCGGTGGCGCGCTCCCGTTTGGGGAAGGTCGCCACCAACAGCGACAGTGTGGCGGGCATGACGATGGCAGCGGCAACACCCATGACGATGCGGGCCAGGATCACCCCGAGGGTGGCGTCGGTGAGTGCCCCGGCCACAGAACCGGCGACGAAGATGATCAGGCCGAGAATCAGTGCGCCGCGGCGGCTGTAGCAATCTCCGATCACACCGCACAGCAACATCAACGACGCGTAGGGGACGGTGTAGCCGTCGATCACCCACTGCAGGTCGCTGCTCGTCAGGCTCAGGTCGAGTGTCATCGACGGTGCGGCGACCAACAGGGACGTGTTGGCCATGACCACGATCAGCAGGCTCAGGCACAACACCACCAGCGCCGACCAGCGTCGTGGGTACGGTTTGTGCATCTCTTGGACAGGCGTCATCGCAAGCAGTGTCATCGTGTGTTCCCCCCCGTTGGCAAGGTGCGAGACACACCTTGCACAGTGCTGTGCAGCTTACGAAGCGTCGGCTAGGATCGGCAATCTTTTGTGGCGGCAACCACACTCCCCGCCCGAGATCGTGCTAGATGTTGTCCTGTGCGTAAGACGACGGAGTCGAGTTCGAATGCACGGGACGCAGCAGCGCCGCCCGTGCAACGACGTGACGCCCGGTCCAACCGAGCGCGAATTCTGCATGTCGCACAAGGGGTCCTGGCGGACAATCCTGATGCAACCATCAACGACGTCGCAGCCGCTGCCGGAGTTGTCCGGCGAACCGTCTACGCCCACTTCGCCTCTCGCGAAGCCCTGATCGACGGTATCGCCCTCGAGGCAGCGGAACGAATTTCGGCTGCGCTCACCCGAGTTCCAGCCGCGGACGAATCGGCGGTGACGGTGTTCGTTCGGCAGACGCTGGCCCTGGCGCGCGTCGGAGATCAGTACCGGCTACTGCTCGCGGTCGCACGATCCGATCTGGGACACAACAGCATTCACGATCTACTGACTCCGATGCGCGAGTCGGCCGCCGCAGTCATCCGGCGAGGACAGCGCGAGGGTGTGTTCTCCTCGTACCTCGCGGCAGAAGTACTGATCCTCAACATCGAGGCCATTGCGCTGTCGATTCTCGACGCCACCAACGCCGGACTGATCGGCGACCCGGCGGGAGCGGCGACGACGTCGAGCCTGGTGCTGCTGGGAATCGCGCCGGAAGACGCGGAACGCATCGTCGCCGACGTTCGGTCGTCCGACTCGTCCGCTCGCGCCCGCTGAGAGCAGCGCGGACCACGCGAACGGCGAAGGCCCCGTTCGCGCGGTGTGGTGCGCGAGCGGGGCCTTCGGCCGAAGCGTGGTGGATCTAGGGAGCCGGGACGAATCCGGCGCCGAGTCCGTTGCCCTGATCGACGTTGCGAAGGATCGCGTCGAAGTTGGTGCCGACCTCGGGTCCGAAGCACGCCACGCCGAGGTAGGCGTTGACCATGCCGACGAGGGTGTTGCCGACGACGACCGGGCTGCCCGAGTCACCTTCGACGACACACAGCTGCGCCCAGGTCTCCTGCGACTGCAGGACGTCGCCGTACGCGAGTCCGCAGGTGTTGCCGGTGGTACGGCCTTCCTTGCAGACGATGTTCGGGAACGCCGTCGGCGGACCGACCTGCGAGATGGTCACGTTGCCGACGCGGTTGATCGGTGCGACCTTGTCACGCTGGAATTCGATGAGGGCGTAGTCGTATTCCGGGTTGGAGAACGCGATGCGGCCGACCTCACCGAGGGAGGTGTCGTACTCGGGGACGATGGAGGCGCCCGCTTGGCCACAGTGACCGGCGGTGAAGCCGACCAGGTTTCCGTTGCGGTCGTTACCGATCGTCGTCAGCGTGCACTCGGCCGCGCCTCCGACGATGATTCCCGAGCCGCCGCCGAGAGCAGCTGGAGTGGCCGCGGATGCGGACCCCACGCCGACGCTGGCTACGATTGCAGCCGCCCCCACGACGACGAGCATGAATTTCTTGAACATGTACTCCCTCTCAGCGGTGTCGGCAGAACCCTAGCAACAACAGGTGTACGAACACGAGCGAGTCGTTCATACGTCCTGCTCGAGGGCGGCAAGCGTCGTGCGCGCCTCCTCGAGTTGACGGCTCAGTTCTGCAACGCGTCGGGCGGCTTCCTCGCGCGCGTGGGAGATGACTGCCTCGACTGCGTCGCGTGCAGTGGGGTCACCCAACTCTCGAACAGCGCGGCTCACCGACTCGGGGCTCACCGGTTGCGCTTTGGTGGGCCGCTTCGCGCCCTGGGTGACCGTGACCGACCAATCGTTGTCGGCCCCAGCATGGATGGTGACACTGATTCCCCCTGGAGCCTTCTTCGGTCGACGCGACGCCTGGCTCGGCGCGGGCACCGTCGAAGCAGCAGGAGTGGAAGGAGTGGACGCAGTCGGCGTTGCGGGCGCCTTCGGTGCAACGGCTGCGGCCGGTTGCTTCGGGGTCGGGGTCGGGGCCGGGGCGGACGCCTGCGGCTGTGCCGGCGCGGACGGCGGGATTCGCTTGGCCGCCACTCGTTTCGCCGGCGCGGGCGGTGTGGCGGGATTGCGGGTGATGCGCAGTTCCTCGGCCTCGTAGGGCAATTCGTCGTTGACGCCCTTCGGGCTGATCGTGACCGTGTTGCCGTCGATCGACACGACCTTCGCCGAGGTGCCGTCGGGCAGGCCGAGGCTCGGGTTCGGTTCGCGGAGATAGACGGTGGCCCGACGTCCCTCGGCGAGCGCCGCGGCCAGTGTCGTCAGATTCTCGGGAGTCAACGAATCGTTCACAGCGCGCCCACGGGGTGGCATCGACTACCGGCCTTTCTCGAAAGTGTTTGCGAATACTGTCGCACAGATGCTGGTGAGATGTGGCCGGGGCAGCGCAGGGCGCGTCGGATCGACGCATCCAGAGGAAGTTATCTGTTAATCCAAGTAACTGTAACCGCAAGTAACTGTTACTTGGATTAACACTTAGATTTGGTTGGCCGAGAAGGCCGATGACTCCGACTCTATACGACAGCCCTCGCGCGCGCCGCTCCAGTCCACCCGAACTGCCGTCGACCCGTACCGAGTACCGGTCGGTAGCTGCGCGCCTCTCGGTGAGATCGACGTCCGGGAACCGCCCTCGCCGAACCACCCTCGCGCGCGGTTTCTGCCGCGTAGCCTGGCGGCGTGCCTTCTTGCGACGGTACGGAACAGGAGTCTCGATGTACCACCTCGACGCGGACGAGCAGTCGCTCAGCGACGGTCCGCACGTGTATTTGCTCGATGCCAAATCCACCCTCGAGGTTCAGGCTCTGAATCAGTGGATCGACGCCACCACGCCGGACGGGGAACCCCGACCGCCCTCGGTTGTGCTCTCCGGTGAGGCGAAAACGTCACTGTCGGACAGTGTTCGCGGATACGCCGACGATCCGCTGCTGATCCCACTGCGGGTGACGCTCTCCGATCGCAAGAACGGAATTCTGCACCGAATCTTCGCGCCCCGTGGTCGGTCCAAGCCCACGCAGGTGTGGCAGCGATGGGTGGCAGGCGACGACCCCGACCACTCCGCAGTTCTCGTCGGCGAGCCCGCGACGCTCAGTGATCTGCAGGACCGGTTCGAGCGCGGCGGCGGCACGTCCCTGTCGTCGTTCATTCTGCGTCAGGCCAGTCTGGCTCTGGACAAGGCCGAGCGCGGCGTCATCGGCTCCGAGTACAAGATCCCGCGCTTCGTCGTCGAGGACATGACGGAGCAGAAGAAGTTCCGGGACGGAATCACCGAACTCGCGGAGGAGGTCGGCCAGGATCGCGAGGCCGTCGACAAGCGCGTCCAGGACATCCTCGGCGAGATGGTCGCAACCGAGACCCGCCGCGCAGTCGAGATGTGGGGAACCCTCGGGGCCTACTTCTCGCGGGCGTACAAGGTGGACGTGGACCGCGATCAGCTGCAGAAGGTGCGCGAACTCAACAAGAACTATCCGTTGGTGTTCCTACCCAATCACCGCTCCTATCTCGACCCGCTCGTGCTGCGTCCGGCACTGTTGGCCGAAGGTCTGCCGCTCAACCACGTCATGGGCGGCATCAACGTCGGCTTCTGGCCGCTGGGCCCGATCGCCAAACGCAGTGGCGTCGTACTCATCCAGCGCAAGTTCTCCGACGCGATCTACAAGTGGACGCTGCGTCAGTACATGAGCTTCCTGCTGAGCAAGCGGTTCAACCTCGAGTGGTACATCGAGGGTGGCCGAAGCCGCACCGGAAAGCTGCGCCCGCCGCGGTTCGGTTTGTTGACCTATCTGGTCGACGCACTCGAGACCAGTGATGCAGAGGACGTCTATCTGGTTCCGACGTCCATCACCTACGACCGTCTGCACGAGGTCGGCGCGATGGCCGAGGAATCGCACGGCGCGAAGAAGCAGGCCGAGGGCATTCGGATGGCCATCGGCTACATCCGCGCGCAGGGCACGTTGCGCGGCAACGTGTATCTCAACTTCGGAGAGCCGATGTCGGTGGCGTCGATCGTCGCCGAGAACACCGACAAGCGAGTGGCGGTGCAGAAGATCGCGCTCGGTGTCTCCCACGCGATCAACGACGCGACTCCGGTGACGCCGGCGGCGCTGGTGACCATGGCCCTGCTCGGCATCGAGGATCGCGCCCTCAACGTCAACGAGATGTGGGCCATCATCGCCCCGCTCGCGCGGTACATCAAACGCCGCAACCTGCCCACCGCGGGAGGCGTCGACATCGCCGACGTCGACGTCGTGCGCTCGGCCGTCATCGCACAGGTCAACGCCAACGTCGTCAAGCGTTTCGACGACGGCCCCGAGCCCCTGTTCTATCTGGCTCAGGACAAGCATCTGGTGGCAGCGTTCTTCCGCAACAACGCAATCCACTTCTTCGTCATGCGCGCCATCGGCGAGTTGGTCGTTCTACCGACCAGCGGCGATTCGGCACCACTGACTCAGGAATCGCTGTGGCAGTCGGCACTGCAGTTGCGCGATCTGCTCAAGTTCGAGTTCTTCTTCGGCGACAAGAAGGACTTCGGCGAACGGCTCGAATCCGAGGTCGATCTCATCGATCCGGACTGGCGCACCCACATCAGCGACCCCGATTACGCTGCGCGACAACTTCAGTCACAGGATCTGCATCTGGCCCACCGCGTTCTGCAGCCGATCTTCGAGGCGTATCAGGTGGTTGCCGATCAGCTGATGTTGCTGCCTCAGAGCGGTGAGTTCGACAAGGCGAAGTTCATCTCGGAGTGCCTCGGTGCTGCGCAGGCCAGACGGCTTCGTCAGCAGCTCGATCACAGCGAGTCGATCTCCGGCGAATTGTTCGATACTGCACTGCAATTGGCGGAGAATCGCGATCTCGTCGATTCCAGTTCCGAGGGTGTCGCACGCCGACGTCGAGACTTTGCACTCGAGATCGACGAGTGGGCACGCAAGGTGCGTACGATCCGCGACATGGCCCACCGCATGCTGCGCGAGGTGGAACCGATCTCGGCCCCCGAGGAGAACAATTCATGACCGAGTTCGACGATCGACTGATCGCGATCGCCGCCGCTCCACCCGGCCGCGACACCGTTGCGTTCTTCGATCTCGACGGCACCCTGATCAACGGATTCTCGGCCCGTGCAGTGTTTCTCGAACGGCTCAAGACCCTCGACGTGACGGTCAAGGAACTGTGGGAGATATCGAGCGCCGTCGTCGAGATGCGGATGCGCAACTCCCCGGTCGACAACCTGATGGGCAAGGCCGTCCGCGGCCTGGAGGGCCGTCGGGAAGAGGATCTGATGGAACAGGCAGACACGCTGTTCCGCAACGAGATCGCGCCGATGATCTACCCGCAGGCCCGCATCCTCGTCGAGGCCCACCGCCACGCCGGGCATCGACTGGTGATGGCCACCTCGGCCACGCCGTACCAGGCGCTGCCGGTCCAGCAGGACATGATGTTCGAGACACTGTTGTGCACCACCCCCGTGGTCACCGACGGAATACTGACCGGCGAGCTGGTCGGCGATTCGCTGTGGGGACCACGCAAGGCACAGGCCGCGATCGACTACGCCGAACGTGAGGGAATCGCTCTCGCCGGCTGCTTCGCCTACTCCAACGGCGGAGAAGATGTGCCGCTGCTCGAGGCCGTCGGCCGCCCCGTCGCCCTGAACCCGGATCCCGAGCTGCAGCGGTACGCAGCGAAGAAGCAGTGGCCGTCGCTGACGTTGGAGAGTCCCAAGCGCGGCACCGATCTGACCTCCGCCGTGCGCAGCACCGCCGCACTGGGGTCGGTGCTGGCCAGTGCATCGATCGGACTGGGGCTGGGACTGCTCACGCGCAGCCGCCGCAACGGAGCGAACATCACGAGCACCATTGCGCCGGACATTGCGTTGACCATCGCCGGCGTCAAGCTCGACGTGACCGGGACCGAGAACGCGTGGTCGGCTCGGCCTGCTGTGTTCATGTTCAACCATCAGAGCACCGCCGACTCGATCATCGTCACCTCCATTCTCCGACGGGACATCACCGCGGTCGCCAAGCGAGAACTCGAACGCGACCCACGATTCGCACTGCTGGGGAGGATCTTCGACGTCGCCTACGTCGACCGTGGCGATCCCGCTCAGGCGCGGGAGGCGATGCGTCCGGCCATCGAGAAGTTGCACAGTGGCATTTCGGTCGCCATCGCGCCCGAAGGCACGCGGATGCCGACGTCGCGTCTCGGACGGTTCAAGAAAGGCGGCTTCCACCTGGCGATGCAGGCCGGAGTGCCCATCGTTCCGATCGTCATCCACAATGCAGGCGACGTGATGTGGAAAAAGGATTTCACCGTCCATTCCGGTACCGTCAAGGTCACCATCGGCGAGCCCATTCCCACCACGGACTGGGAGCCCGACAAGATCGACGCCTACGTGGACGATGTCCGTTCCTATTTCGACAGAACGTTGGGATATGCCTGAGAACCAGATCAACTCGGTGGTGCAAGCGGAGATCGAACGCAATCTCCTGGGGGGCACCCCCAAGTACACCCGGTCCGACATCGTCGCCAAGTCGGGGCTGCCGCTCGAACGGGTCATCGCGCTGTGGATCGGCATGGGCTTTCCCATTCACACCGACACCGAGGCGGTCGTCTACACCGATGCGGACCTCGAGGCACTGAAGCTGATCACCGGGCTCACCGAACAGAAGGTCATCAAGCCCGAGATGGAGGTCGCCATCGCGCGCACCCTGGGTCAGTCGATGTCGAGGCTCGCGGAATGGCAAGTGGGCGTTGTGAACTCTCACATCCTCGAGCGCATCACCAACAGCGACGAGGACAAGAACGACATCGTCGCCATCCGGCGCAACGCCAGGGACATCGCTGCCGAGACGGTCCCCACCCTCGAGGCACTCCAGGCGTACACCTGGCGACGACACTTGGCCGCAGCGGCAGGACGGTCCATCGCCGCTCCCGACGACGTCACCGACAGCCCCGTCATGGCCGTCGGCTTCGCCGACATGGTGGGCTACACCAGCCTGACGCGTCGACTCGATATCGGCGAACTCACGACTCTCCTCGAGGAGTTCGAGTCTCTGGCCACCAATATCATTGCCCGCGGCCGCGGTTCGGTGATCAAGAACGTCGGCGACGAGGTGATGTTCAGCGCGCAGACCCCCGAGGACGCTGCTCACATCGCGCTCGATCTGCAGGACGCCTTCGCCGAGCAGGAAGACATGCCGGACCTGCGGGTCGGGCTGGCCTGGGGCCCGGTTCTCGCCCGTTACGGCGACCTGTACGGGTCGGTGGTCAACATCGCTGCGCGACTTACCAGTTCGGCCAATCCCGGAACCACTCTCGTCGATACCGTCATGACCGAGGAACTGCGTCACGACTCGGAGTTCTACCTCAAATCGATTCGCTCACTACGAGTCAAGGGTTTCCACAAGCTCAAGCCCCATCGACTCAAGCGCAACAAACGAGGCGGTCACCGGAGCGAGGAGTAGAACTCCAGGTGTCGACGGGCGGCCTCGTCCCACGTGAGGCGGTGTGCGAGCGTCAGGCCCGGTTGCGGATTCCGCGGTTCCCGCACGGCACGTTCGAGCTCGGCTGCCATGGTCGCCGCCGTGGACGCGTAGGTGACGCTGTCTCCGAACACTTCCCGCAGTACCGGTAGATCTCGCGCGACGACGGGAGTCGATGCGGCGAGAGCCTCCATGGCGGCCAGCCCGAAGCCCTCCTTGGTGGAGAAGAACGGCAGCACGGCGGCCTGCGCCACGAGGTGCGGCAACTCGTCGTCGTCGACGGTTCCGAGTATCACCGGCTCGATACCGAGTTCGGCTGCGCGGCGGTCGAACTCCGAGCGGTAGTCTCGATAGTCGAACAGCGTCTCGCCGCCGGCGAAGACCAGTCGCAGATCGTGCGCCCGCAGCCGGGCGAAGGCGTCGAGCAGATCGAGACTTCCTTTGCGTGGTTCGATACCTCCCACTGCGAGCATGTATCGGCCGAGCTTCTCGCGCCAGTGCGTACGGCCCGATTGCTCGGCTGCGGTGAACCTCTCGGCGTCGACGCCGTTGGGGATGACCGTGGGCTCGAATCCCCACCCACGGTGAACGTCGCTCGCCACCGCTGCCGACACACAGATGCGCGCGTACGGGGCGGTGATCGCAAGCTCGTGACACGCGGCCAGCTCGGGCGTGGTGAACTCGTCCAGGTGGTGGATGGTCCTGATGCAGCGGCCGACGGCATTGGCCGAGATACAGTCCTGCGCATGGACGATGTCGTACTCGTCCGGCGTGAAGGCCTGCCGCAGAACATCGATGGACCGCAGTATGCGTTCGCCGACGCTCTCGTTCTCGCGCTGCTCGAACGGCACCATTCGCACGGTCACGGCTGGGTCGACGTCACGAAAGAACGTACTGTCGCCACCGCGGCCGAGAGACCACACCGACACGTCCTGTCCAGCGCGCGCGAGCGCCTCGGCCAGCGCCAGTGTGTGCACCACTCCGCCGCGCGGCTTGGACGAGTAGGTCGACAGACTGATCTTCACTGACCCGGCTTCTCCTGCAACAGATTCGGATACGCATCCACCCGACGCTCCGCCAGGTGATGCAGCCCCCGGCGGGCTCGGTCGACCTCTGCGTCTACATCGATCTCGTGCACCGCAAGGCCACCTTTGGACCAGGTCCGCGCCAGGACGTCGCCACCGGGCCCGACGATCTTCGCCTGCCCGAGAAAGCGCAGGGAACCCATCACTCCGGTTTGATTGGACGAGACCAGTACCACCTGGTTCTCGGCGGCCCGGGCTGCGTCGTACAGATCGAACAGACGGGACTGCCGATCGTTCGGCAACGACGATGCCCGATCTGTCACGCTTGCGGGCCACGCAGACAGCGCCGCAATGATTCTCGCGCCGTCCAGTGCCAACGTCCGCGCCGACTCCGGGAATGTCTTGTCGTAGTCGATCAGCATCCCCATCCGCCCCACCGGGGTATCGAACGCCTCGAAGTGGTCACCGGCCGCGTAGGCGAGCGACTCCCCGAGCGGCTGGTGCACCTTGCGGTGACTACCCAGAATGCCGTCTCCCGTCAGACAGGCGGCAGCGTTGTACCGCAACCCTTTCGACAGCTCGGTGTACCCGATGCAGATCGTCATGTTCCCGGCCGCGGCGATGATCGCCGCCAGTTCCGGGCCGTCGGGATCGAGGGTGGGCGGTAGTTCCGCGGGATCCGGATTGCTCAGGCTGTTGATGTAGCCCCCGAGGGACGCGTCGGGCAGCACCAGGAGATCGATGCCTTCTCGCGCCGCACTGGAGATGATCGTGGTGATCTTCAGTACGGCCCGATCGACATCTCTGCCGAAATGCGCTGCCAGCGCGCCGATCTTGATGGGAGCCACGGAACTCTCAGACCATCTGACTCTGCGGCTGCGCCGAGCTCTGAGACTGCTCGGTGTTTCGAGACTGCACGGCACTGATCTCGAGACCGATCTGATCCGCCAGGAACGCGGCATCTCGGGCCACCGAGGCGAAACGACCCGAGCCCCAGGTGTGCTGCCACGGCAGGCCGAGGAAGTACAGACCGGAGACCGAGGTGACGCCGCGGTTGTGCGTCGGGTGACCCTCACCGTCGAAGGCACCGACCTTCAGCCATCGGTAGTCGGTCCGGAAGCCGACCGACCAGACGACGGCCTTGATGTCCGCGGTAGCGAGGTCGAGTTCGGTGGTCTCGGTCTCCGGACGCCACACCGGCACGTAGCGATCCTCGGTGGGGGCGCTGATTCCCTCGCGCTCGATGTAGGCGTCGATGTTGTCCTTGATGCTTTCGGCCACCCGATCCGCGGCATCGAGAGATGCCTCGAGGGTGGGTGCGAACTGCAGAACGCCGTCCTCGACTCCGAGCAGTCGGCCGTAGAGTTGCATCCCCTCGGTGGCGAATGCGCGCAGGTCGATGTCTCGACCACCGTCACGGCCGGTGACGTAGTGGTTCGTGTTCTCGCGTTTGCCGACGCCACCGGGTTGATCTTCGATGGAGACATCGTAGACGCCCATGTCGTGCAACCAGGCGACACAGTCGCGGCCGCGATAGAAGCGTGCGACGCGGGGAGCGGTGCCGGCCACCAGGTGGACGCGTCGGCCGTCGAGGTGCAGGTCCTCAGCGATCTGCGCGCCGGACTGGCCGGTGCCGACGACCAGTACGTCTCCATCCGGGAACTGATGCGAGCCGCGGTATTCGGACGAGTGGATCTGAACGATGTCACGGGGAAGCTTCTCGGCGAATCGCGGAATGGTGGGGATGTGGTAACCGCCGACCGCAACGACGATCTGATCGGCATGCATCGGGCCCGCAGAGGTCTGCAGGTCGAAACCACCATCCGCAGACTGGAGTGCCTGATCCACCGAAACATGCTCTTGCACCGGTGCAGCGAAGCTCTCGGCGTAGCGTCGGACGAAGGCGTACACCTCGTCGCGCTGCATGAACCCGTCGGGATCGTCACCGTCGTAGGAGTATCCGGGAAGTGCGCACTGCCAGTTGGGCGTGACGAGTGTGAAGTTGTCCCAGCGGGAGTCCTTCCACTCGTGCGCGATCGTGTCGCGCTCCAGCACAACATGTTCGATGCCACGCTGAGTCAGAAGCCAGCTGATGGACAGGCCCGCCTGGCCGCCGCCGATGACGATCACGGAGTGGTTCTCTGTCACACTGTTCGGATTCATAGCAATTCAGCTCCCGACATGCTCAGTACGCGAACGGCACCGGCCTCGTACGAGGTACTGACACCGTGAATCTCCTCCATCTGCTGTGCGGCCGAGGTGCACCGCATGCCGAACTTGGCAAGCACTCGATCGCTGGCGATCGTCAGTGCCTCCGACGTGCGCTGCACGAACTCAGCCACCGGGTATTCCTGGCCGGGCGTCAGGTAGTCGTGCATCACCAGAGACGGCGAATAGCAGGACTGTTCGCGTCCGTCGGGCCATCGAACGAGGAACGACATCTCAGGCATGGATCGGCTCCTTCGTGATGGTCCGGTACACGGACGGCCGACGATCGCGAAGGTTGTACATCCCGCCGCCCCGTGCTGCGCCGATGAGGGCAGCGATGTCGACGGTGGCCGTCGCCAGGCCCGGTTCGACGCCCGTGCCCGCGAGGATCTCTCCTCCCGGCCCGACGATCTTTGCGCTGCAGACGAATCGAAGAGATCCGAAGGTACCGGCCTGATTGGCTGCGACCCAGATGATCTGGTTCTCGAGAGCGCGGGCTCGGTCGTAGATGTCGAACCGCTGCTTCCACCGGTCCTCTTCCATGTTCTCGACAGTCGCGGTGCGGGCCGTCGGCCAGGCGGAGATGGAGGCGACGATCTCGGCACCGTCGAGCGCCAGTTCCCGTGCTGCCTCGGGGAATCCCTTGTCGTAACAGATCTGCATGCCCATGCGGCCGATCGGAGTGTCGAAGGCGGAGTAGCTGTCTCCCGCGTCGTAGCAGAGATTTTCACCCAGCGGCTGGTGCACCTTGCGATATGAGCCGAGGATGCCGCTGCCGTCGACCGTCACAGCGGCGTTGTAGCGGGTGTCGCCGTCCTTCTCGCAGAAGCCGAAGGTGATGACGGTGTCGCCCGCCATGTCGATGACGCGCCTGATCTCCGGCCCGTCGAGTTCGAGAGCGGGAGGCAGTGCCTTCAGCCGCCGCTGTCGCGATTCCTCGGTCTCGTCGCCGCCGCCGAGGCTCGGCAGGTAGCCGCCGAGGCAGGCCTCGGGCAGGACGAGCAGTTGGCTGCCGCGATTGCGTGATTCCTCGAGCAACGCGGCGATGGTGGCGTAACCCTGTTCCATGTCGCGACCGAATTCGGCTGCGGCGACAGAAATGGTCACGGGCTTCGGGTGGGTGGTCATGCTTCTCCCAATCCGGTCACGGTGGACGTGACCGCGCGAGTGGTGATTCCGTCGGGCCATCGCAGCGCGACGCCCGGAATGTCGGTGAGCTCTCCGCAGACTGCGGACAGTGCAGGTCCGGACGGTGCAGTGGGTGCACCGGGACGGTCCGCGGTGATCATCGCGAACCCTGGAAAACACGTGATCCATTCGCCCATCGACGCTGCGTCGGGCTTCGGTATCGAGGCGATGTCGAGTACGGCGCCGGTTCCGCTCGCCTCGGCGAGCATTCCGGTGGTGCCGGCCAAGCCTGCCATCGAGACGTCCTTGGCGGCCTTGGGTGCGGTGCGGGCGACGAACGACGCCATTGCCGTCAGTTCGTCGGAGTTCCGACGAGAAGACGAATCCCATTGCTGGCCATGGTATCCGCGTCGCCACTCCCCTTCGATGTCTGCAGTCAGCGTCAACCGATCGCCGACGCTTCCGCCGCCCGCCCGTACCGGTTGCGAGGTGCGACCGAGCGCGGTGACCGACAGTGACGACGGCACCCCGGCCTGGGTGTGGCCACCGAGCACCGGAACCTGCCACGCTGCAGAGGCATTGGCGAGACCGCGAATGATGCGAGTCAGTCGGGACTGTGTGGGCGCTCCGACGGAATCGAGCATGCCGACGGCTCCTGCCCCCATCGCCGAGAGGTCGTTCAGATTGACCAGCGCGGCACACCAGCCTGCCCACTCCGGGTCGCGATCGACCATGGACGGGATGATGGCATCGCACGCTGCGATCATGTCGCTGCCTGGTACCGGAACGCCGTCGTCTCCGCGAAAGCCTTTGGCACCGAGGCCGAGCGGCTGTGCACGAAGGGGTGCGAGTACCCCGGCGAGCATCGCCTTGGTCGACGACACGAGCCGTTCGATGCGGTCGATCGGCCAATACATCGCCACGTGCGGCGTGTTGGCCACCACGACGTCGCCGCGGCGAATCCACCCGAGGCGGGCGAACAAGTGCTCGTTGCTCTTCTGCACCGTCGCGTCGAAGCGAAGCACGCCTCGACTCTCGGCATGGGCGCAGGCTGCCCGAACAAGGGCAGGCCCGACACCGGCAGTGCGCGCCGCGGCAGAGACCACGAGACGGCTTCCGGCCCACCACCCCAAATCCGTTGCCGTGCATGGTGCTAGCCGAACTCCGCCGAGCACAGTGCCGTCCCGGTCGGTGGCGACCAGAACGACTGCTCGCGGATCGTCGTCCACGTCGTCGTGATCGGTGCCGGCGAACAAGCCCTGTTCGGCAACGAAGGTCGCTCTCCGGAGCGCACGATAGGCGTCGAGTTGCACTGCGCTTCCGCACGGTTGGACGATGAAACCGGGCTCGACGACAGTGGTTGCGGTACCTGACAATCCGGCAAGGTCGCCCGGTTCTACGACACCGAACATGTCAGCCTCCCGCGTTCTGCAGAACGCTGCACGCACCGCACGCCGCGCAGCCTGCCTTCTGTTCGGATCCGAGCATCGCCGCGGCCTTAAGCTCCTTGGCGACGCGTCGGGTGACGTTTTCGAGAACGTCCCGGCCGGGGGCCGTCGCGCGGTCGACGTCCACCGCCAACGTTCCGGCGAGCGGACGGAACGGAACGACGAAGGGGTAGACACCCATCTCGATGAGTTCCGCTGCCCCGGCTACCAATTCGTCCGGATCCTCGCCGAGGCCGACCAAAATGTAGGTCGAGACCTGGTTGCGTCCGAATATCCGGACTGCCTCTCTCCAGGCCGCACGGTACTCGTCCATCGAGACCGAGGCCTTGCCCGGCATCCACCGGCGTCGAACGTCGTCGTCGAGAGATTCGACGTGGATACCGATGGATTCGGCTCCGGCGTCGTACAGATCCTGAATGGTCTGCAGGTCGCCGGGAGGTTCGCACTGCACCTGAATCGGCAACTGCGGAACCACCGCCTTGATGGCGCGCACACAACGGGCCAGATGACGGGCACCGCGATCCTTCGCGGCCGAAGTGCCAGTCGTCATGACCATTTGGGTGACGCCGTCGAGCCGCACCGCAGCCTCGGCTACCTCGGCGAGTTGCGCCGGAGTCTTGACGGCGATGGTGTCGCCGGCGTCGAGCGAGGCCTCGATGGAGCAGAAGCGGCAGCGTTGATCGGCGCCGTAACGGATGCACGTCTGCACCACGGTCGTAGCGAGAACACTGGACCCGTGGAGCTTGGCGATCTTCTCGTAGGCGATCCCGTCAGCGGTGGTGAGGTCGTAGAACTTCGGCCGGTCGACGGCCTCGACATCGAGACCGATGTCGTTGCCGTCGAACAACACTCGACCCTCTTCGAGCACGTACGGACTGAGCGGATTGCGCGGGATGGCTGCGCCGAGGCCATCGATGCGGACATGTCCATCGTCACTCGGGCCGGCACCGGCAGTTCTGGACACCGGCGTTGCTCCTCGAATTCCGAGCAACGCCAGATCCACACGTGTAGAGATGGACATCGGGATCCCCTAGACCATGTAGGTCGAATTGATGATGGCACCCTTGCGCGCGTAATGGATCAGCGCGTCCTGCACGTCGAGGGGGTGGGCCGGGATGACACCCTCGATGAGGTCCTCTTCGCGGCCACCGTGCAGCGCGAGCCCGAAGCGGCAGCAGAACACGGTGCCACCTTCGGCGATGAACGTCGCGAGCGAATCGTTGATGTTCTGCTCGCCCGGGAAGCCGGAGTCACCGGTCGTCGGAAAGCCGCGAGTGGCAAGGCAATTGATAGCGCCCGGGCCGTAGAAGTACATGGCCGACTCGAAGCCCTTACGCAGTGCGCGCGTTGCCTGGAGCACAGCGACGAACGAGACCGAGGACTCGTGCGCGATGCCGTGCACCAGCGTGAAGTAGCTCTCGCCGTTCTCGGCCTTGTAGTCGGGGAAGATCTTGGTGGAACCGTAGATGTTGCTGCCCTTGGGAAGTGAAGGGTGCGGGATCTCTTCGAGGGACTTCTTGATGTTCTCGGCGATGGACTGGTCGAGGTCTGACACGGGTGTCTCCTGAGGTTCGCAGAACTGGCTGAATGCAGTGGGCAATTACTCGAGATGCGGTGGACACCGATGGCCACCTGAGGAAGAGAGGTCATGTCCGGCGAAAGAGCAGATCCTCTTCGGCCATGGAACAAGTACAAGCCCCATCCATTTCCGATTGGTCACGCTCGGAACAACTCCGTGTTGCCAGGGCCTCACAGTGTTGACGTGGTGTTACGCGACTACTGTGAAGGCTGGTCCACCTATCCACTGCGAGCAGGACGAGGAACTCGATGATCGGCGCCGTCACCGGCTTGTTGTATGCGTTGTCGCTGGTAGTGGGCATCTGGGTGCTCGCGAAGCTCGCCATGAACCGACCGGTCCTGTTGAAGAACAAGGCCGACCGAGCGTTGTTCTGGACCATCGCCGCCACCGAGGCCGTCGTCGCGCTGCAGGCCGTCATCGGGTTCGTCATGATGTTCACCTCGGACCGCGAGATACACCGGCTGACATTCGGGTCCTACCTCGTCGGGCTGCTGTTCCTGCTCCCCCTGGGCACGTGGTGGTCCCTGGGCGACCGCTCCCGCGGCGGCACAGCAGTTCTCCTCGTTGCCGTCCTGACCCTCGCGGCCATGGTGCTGCGCCTGAGCCAGATTTGGGCCGGATATGCCTGACAACCTCCAGCAAGCCACGCGCACCGGATTCGGGCGCTTCCTCATCGCCGTCTACGCCGTGTTCGCCGTCGCCGCGACAGCGCGCTCGATCGTGCAGCTCACCACTCGATTCGACGACGCACCGGTGGCGTATCTGCTGTCGGCTTTCGCGGCAGTCGTCTACATCGTCGCCACCGTAGGACTGGCGCGAGCAACAGAAGCATCCCGCCGAGTGGTGACGGTGTCCTGCATCATCGAACTCGTCGGAGTCATCGGCATCGGCACCCTCAGCTACATCCAGCCGCAGGACTTCCCGGAGCCGACGGTGTGGTCGCACTTCGGATCCGGATACGTCTTCATCCCGGTCATCCTCCCCATCGCGGGACTGTGGTGGTTGCGAAAGACTCGACAGCAGTAGGGGTCTGTTCTAATTTCGCCATATTGGCTGAAGTGTCGACACACCACGGTTTCGATCTCCGCTCAGTACTCGCACGACGATCAGTCTCGCCATGGACGACATGCCGAACAGGCGAGGCAGAACCGTCCCCTCGGGTCGTAGCCGCCCTCGCAGCTGACGTATGTATGTGACGCTCCCCCCACCGGCGCGGCCGCGAAGTCGGCCGTTCATCGCGACGCAGGGGGCCGGCCGATGGGCTCGAGTTATGCACCGCTGTTCGTCGACTTCGGACAGGACATCGAGATACTTGCCGCGCTGCTCGTGATCGTGATCGGAACCGCGGCGACCATCATTCCAACACGGCGGCGGCCGCCCTATCACATACGTCCGACAGGTCCCGATCATCGAATAGTTATGCAGGGCAATAGTTTCCGATTGCACTATGGTTGTCAGTCGAACGCGCGTTCGATACACTTGCTCGCATGACCACGGAGATCTGGCAACTGAGCGAGAGTGAACTCCTCGCCGACGCCGCCGCTGTCTCCCATCAGATCCAGTTGTTGGAGGCTCGGCGGATTGCTCTCGTCGCCGAGATCGACACCCGCGTGAGCCGGGAGAAGCTCGGCTTCCCCGGACCCGCCGGATGGCTGACCTCCACCACCCTGCTCTCACCGTCCAAGGCCACCAAGATCGTCGCCCTCGCCCGCGGCATGGCTGCATTTCCCGACATCGCCGACGCCGTGAACACCGGCGTCATGTCCATCGATCACGCCGCCCTGATCCTCACCTTCGCCGAAACACCCCCGGAGAACCTGCCGGAAGAGGGTCGCGATGCCGCACGTAAAGCTCTGATCAAGGCTGCGACCGGGCCCGACGCGCGTACCGGCCGGATCCGAGCAGCGATCACCAGACTCGAAGACAGCTTCGGCACCAAAAAACCACCCGCCGAGAACACCGACCGCAACGAACTCTTCGCCTCCACAACCCTGAACGGGCGGCTGGTGTTGAAAGGTGACTTCGATGCGATCACCGGCGAGAAACTCCTCACCGCACTCTCGCCGTTGACCGAACCCCGCCCCGCAGCCGACGGCACCCAAGACCAGCGCAGCCCCGCCAAGCGCAGAGCCGACGCCTTCGGACACATCCTCGACCACTACCTCGCCTCCAGTGATCGCCCCATCGA
>NZ_NPFP01000047.1:0-17840 GCF_002259145.1 Rhodococcus sp. 15-2388-1-1a
ATTCACGCCGACCCCGCTGTGCGTCAATGGACCACTACAGCGCTCAGACGTATGCAATGGTCCATTGACGCAGCAGCGGGGTCGGCGTGAATGGACCATTGCCGCGCTCAGACGTATGCAAGGGTCCATTGACGCGGACGGGTGAGACCGAACGAAGAACGTTTCGGGCTTATGTGGCGTCGGCGTCGATCGGCGGGGTGTCGCCGGCCGACAGTTTCGGCTCGTTCTTGCTCATCGACACAGTGCCGCCGGACGCATTGCCCGAGGACACGCCGTTCCGAGGCGTCGGGCCGCCCGGACTCTTCGGCTTGGCGTCGAAGGGCTTGCCCTTGAAGGTGTCCTCGAGTGGGTTCTTGAAGACCGAGTCGTCGCCGTCGAGCAGGTGCTTGGTGATCACTGCCCGCGGGGTCATGCCCCGGAGTTGATTGAGATCCGCGAGCGGTTTGCGGAGGTCCTCGAAGTCGGTACCGAGTTCGTCCTTGAGCTGTTGGCTCGCGCCGTTGGCGTAGTCCTTGACCTGACGGATGGACTTGGACACCCAGCTGATGGCGCCGGGGAGGCGATCGGGGCCGAGGATGACGAGAGCTGCTACGAGGAGAATGACGAGCTCTCCCCAACCGATGTTGCCGAACACGCCTGCCAGCCTACGTCGTCAGTCCGAAACCGGCGTGACGGAGAGGTCCACCAGCCGCCCCGACCGGACGAGTTGCACCGGAACCGGCTCCCCGATGGTCGTGGCCTGCACGGCGACGACCAGTTCGTCGGCGTCGCCCACGGCTCGGTCGCCGACCTTGGTGATGACATCGCCTTCGACGATTCCGGCCTGCTGGGCAGGGCCGTCGGCGCGGACGTTCGCCACTTCCGCGCCTGCCGAGGTGTCGTTGATGACCGAGCGGGCATTGATTCCGATGTCGGGGTGCCGCATGACTCCGTCCCGGATCAGTGACTGCGTCACCTCGAAGACCTCGTCGACCGGAATGGCGAAGCCGAGGCCGACCGATCCGCCGCTCTCGCTGCGGATGGCCGAGTTGATGCCGATCACGCGGCCCTCGAAGTCGATGAGTGGACCGCCGGAGTTGCCGGGGTTGATGGCGGCGTCGGTCTGCACGGCATCGATGACGGCGTTGGTGTCGGTGCCTTCACCCGACAGGGCGACGGGCCGATCGAGCGCGCTGACGATGCCCGAGGTGACGGTCTTGTTCAAGCCGAGCGGTGAGCCGACGGCGATCACGTCCTGCCCGACGCGAACGTCGGCGGAACGACCGAGTTCGGCGACGGTGAGGTTGCCGACATCGGTCTTGAGGACGGCGAGGTCGGTCTTGGTGTCGCGTCCGACGATGTCGGCAGGCACCTTGGTGCCGTCGGAGAAAGTCACTTCCAGGGTCGAGTTCTCCGGGTCGGATGCGG
Organism: Rhodococcus sp. 15-2388-1-1a; assembly: GCF_002259145.1. Classification (NCBI taxonomy): domain Bacteria; kingdom Bacillati; phylum Actinomycetota; class Actinomycetes; order Mycobacteriales; family Nocardiaceae; genus Rhodococcus; species Rhodococcus sp. 15-2388-1-1a. Next base: position 1,408 of record NZ_NPFP01000047.1, read on the forward strand.
CCAGTGAGATCACGTGATTGTTCGTGACGATGTAGCCGGCACCGTCGATGACGACGCCCGAGCCGGTGCCGCCGGTCTCGCCGAGCGTCACCTGGATCGAGACGACGGACGGCAGGACGGCGTCGGCGACCTTGCTGATCTGCCCGCGCGGGATGTCGTCGCCGCTGGACTGGGTCAGGGTCACTTTTTGACTGGTCAACGCCCCGGTGACCTCGGCGGTGAGGCGACCGAACAGCCCGCCGACCAATCCGATGACGAGGGCGAGAACGCCGAGTACGACGAGAGCTCGGACGGACACCGACCGACCGAACAGCACGTCGCGCACACCGAGTTTGGTGCCCGGTGGAAGAACGGGAGGAGGTGGGGAATCGAGCGCCGCGCTGCCGAGGGACACCCGAGCGGTTGGATCGCGCCACGGATCGGCCGGAGCCGACGGGGCCGTGTCGCTGTCGTCCTCGGCGTTCGGGTCGCGCTGCAGCGAGTCCTGGGCATCGTCCGGGCGTCCGAACGCCTCGGCGAGGATGGGATCGGGTGGACGAACCGATACGCGCGAGGGAAGTTCCTCGCCGGGCCTACGCGGAGAGAACGAACCGTCCACATCGTCGGGACGTCCGAACACCGAGGCCGACACCGGATCGACGGACGGCCGATAGACCGGACGCGGTGGCAACCGAGGACCTTCGGGACCGGTCCCTGCGCCCTCGAAATCTGCCGGGTCGGTGCCTGCGGTCTCGGTGCTGGTCGAATTCGATGTCACGCGTCCGGTTACCCCTCGCATACGTCGGTGTGAGAGTTCAGTATCACTCGAGCGGTCGGCGCGGCTCGATGCAGGTGAGAAGTAGTCGCGCAGATCTCGGTGCGATCAGCGTCGGCGACGGCGCACGTCGGCGACGGCGGACATGAAGGTTCGCTTGGTGTGGGACGGCCGATCCTCGCCCGCGCAGGACGGTATCTGGCTGAGCAGTCCGAGCAGAGAATGCGGCATCGACATCTCCCCTGCTCCGCGCAGTGCCTTCCGTGCCTGCTGCTGGGCCTCGACCTCGGCGGCACATTCGGGGCATTCGGACAGGTGGTCGGCTGCACGGAGGTAGGCCGGCATTCGCAATTCGCCATCGACGTACGCCGCGACGGCCTCACTGGCCAGATGTTCGGTGGAGCTGAATCGCCTCGGCTTGCGCGCCTGCGTCATCCAACCCTCCTCGTAGCTAGTGGACACTTGCGTGACCCGAGTCGACCTTCCCGTGCACTCGAAGGTACTCGCGTAGCGCCTGGCGTCCACGGTGAATGCGACTGCGAACCGTTCCGAGCTTGACGCCCAGTGTCGCACCGATCTCCTCGTACGACAGTCCTTCGATGTCGCACAGCACGATTGCGGCGCGGAACTCCGGTGCCAGCGAGTCGAGCGCGGACTGCAGATCGGGGTCGAGGCGCGCATCGTGGTAGATCTGCTCGGGGTTGGGCCGGTCGGAGGGGACGCGGTCGTAGTCCTCGGGGAGCGCTTCCATACGGATGCGGCTGCGCCGACGAACCATGTCGAGGAACAAGTTGGTGGTGATGCGATGCAGCCAGCCCTCGAAGGTGCCCGGCTGGTAGTTGGACAGGGAGCGGAACACGCGAATGAAGGTGTCCTGTGTCAGATCCTCGGCGTCCTGGGCGTTGCCGGACAGGCGGTAGGCCAGGCGGTAGACGCGGTCGCCGTGTTCGCGGACCAGTTCGTCCCAGGACGGCATGGTGGAGTCCTCGCCGGTCGCATCGAACACTGCGGTGCCGCTGAGATCGTCGGGCGCGGGTACGGACTCGGGTAGACGCGCGGTGTCGCGATCGCCGTTGATCTTGTAAATAGTTGGATCCTCCTGCTCAGGACTGCGTACGTCCTTCTGATTCAACCGACGACTACCCTCGGATGTTCCAGCTCACACTTCGCAATCGAGATGGACCTTCGATTCCTCCACAGCCTGACGGACCCGCGTGTGGGTCCGGTATGAAACAGCTGAGGCGCACCTGAGAATGTGCGCGTGAGAATGTGCCCTGGGCACGATAGCCTCGGGACGTGCCGACCAACGCCGAGAAGATGCTCGCCTACGCCGAAGACTCCGCTCAGGAGGACGAGGTTCTGATCGCAGCCAGAGAGCGAGCCATCGATCTGGGTGCCGCCCCGGTACCGCCGTCTGTCGGAGCCATTCTGTCGATCTTCACCCAGATGCTCGGCGCGAAGACGGTCGTCGAAATCGGAACCGGCGCAGGGATCAGCGGTTTGTGGCTGCTCGACGGGATGCGCGCGGACGGTGTCCTCACGACCATCGACACCGAACCGGAGCACCAGCGTGCGGCCCGAGAAGCGTTCCGCGCGGGGGGAATTGCGCCCTCGCGTACCCGGCTGATCAACGGCTGGGCCCTCGACGTACTCCCCCGATTGGCCGACGACACCTACGACTTGGTGTTCATCGATGCCAGCCCGGCCGACCACCCGCACTTCGTCGCAGAGAGTGTTCGACTCCTGCGCCCCGGCGGAGTTCTGGTGCTGCACAACGCGTTACTGGGTGGGCGCGTGGCCGACCCGACTCAGCGCGACGCGACCGCGGTGGCCGTGCGATCCGCCGCCCGGGCCATCGCGGAGGACGAGCGTCTGACAACGGTGCTGCTGCCCCTGGGTGACGGGCTGATCTGCGCGTCGAGAGCCTGAGCGGCTGCGCCGCATGTGAGTGGTAACTCGTAGCCTGCTACGAGGCAGGAGTGGAGCCCGCGAAACGACCCGAGGGCTCCACCACTCACATGCCGCAGGCTCCTAGATCCAGACGCCCTTGCCGACGGAGACGACTCCCCCGGCGCTGACGTTGAAGCGCTCGCGATCGCGCTCGTGGTCGACGCCGATGATCTCGCCGTCGCCCACGACGACGTTCTTGTCCAGGATCGCGTGCCGCACCACGGCACCCTTACCGATCTTGACGCCGGGCATCAGGACGCTGCCCTCGACCGTCGCGCCACTGTCGATCATGACGTTGGAGCTGAGCACCGAGTTGCGGACCGTGGCGGCGGACAGGATGCAGCCGGCACCGACGACCGACTCCTGCGCCAAGCCGCCCTGGACGAACTTGGCGGGCGGCAGGTTCTCGGCCGATCCGCGGATGGGCCAGCGGCGGTTGTAGAGGTTGAAGATGGGGTGCACCGACACGAGGTCCATGTGGGCGTCGTAGAAGGCGTCGATGGTGCCCACGTCTCGCCAGTAGCCGCGATCGCGTTCGGTGGCACCGGGAACGACGTTGTCGTTGAAGTCGTACACCGAGGCGACGCCCGCTTCGACGAGTGCCGGAATGATGTCGCCGCCCATGTCGTGGTCGGAGTCGACGTTCTCGGAGTCGGCCTTGATGGCGTCCACGAGCACCTTGGTGGTGAAGACGTAGTTGCCCATGGAGGCGTAGGTGACGTCGGGGTCGTCGGGGGTGCCGGGCGGTTGAGCCGGCTTCTCGAGAAACTGGGTGATCTTGCCGTTCTCGTCGGAGTCGATGCACCCGAACGCGAATGCCTCGCTGCGCGGAACCCGGATACCGGCAACGGTGACGCCTGCACCGGAGTCGATGTGCTGCTGCACCATCTGCTCCGGGTCCATCCGATAAATGTGGTCGGCACCGAACACCATGATGTATTCGGGGTCCTCGTCGTAGACCAGGTTCAGTGACTGGAAGATGGCGTCGGCGCTGCCGGTGTACCACCGGGGCCCGAGACGCTGCTGTGCGGGAACCGGGGTGATGTACTCCCCGGCGAACCCGGACAGTCGCCACGTCTGCGAGATGTGGCGGTCCAGTGAATGGGACTTGTACTGGGTGAGCACGCAGAGCCGGAGGTAACCGGCATTGACGAGATTGCTCAGTACGAAGTCGATGAGTCGGTAGGCGCCCCCGAAGGGAACGGCTGGCTTGGCTCGGTCCGCGGTCATCGGGTAAAGGCGCTTACCCTCTCCGCCGGCAAGCACAATCCCTAGTACGTGCGGTTGTGTCCTCACCCACTCAACCTATCCGCACCGAGAGAACCTTGCTAGCAGTACACGCACAACTGCTGGGGAATGTAGGTTCGTTCACGTGCGCGTAGCAATGATGACCAAGGAATATCCCCCGGAGATCTACGGTGGCGCAGGAGTTCATGTCACGGAGTTGACCGCGCAGCTGAAATCGCTGTGCGACGTGGACATCCACTGTATGGGCGCGCCGCGCGACACAGCGCAGGTGCACGACCCCGATCCCGCACTCGCCGGAGCGAATGCTGCGCTGACGACGCTGTCGGCAGAGCTGCGGATGGCGAACGCCGCAGCCGACGCGGACGTGGTGCATTCACACACCTGGTACACCGGCCTCGCCGGTCACCTCGCGGCCGAGTTGTACGACGTCCCCCACATCCTCACCGCACACTCCCTCGAGCCGCGACGGCCGTGGAAGGCCGAGCAACTCGGCGGCGGCTACCGCATCTCGTCGTGGTCGGAGCGCAACGCCGTGGAATACGCCGACGCCGTCATCGCCGTCAGCGAGGGCATGGCCAAAGACGTGCTCGACGCCTATCCGCGACTCGATCCGAGCCGGGTTCATGTGGTGCGCAACGGAATCGACACGCAGCGGTGGTTCGCCGACCACGGCACCTCGACCCTCGACGAGATCGGCGTGGATCGAAGCAAGCCGATCGTCGCGTTCGTCGGGCGCATCACCCGACAGAAGGGCGTCGGACACCTGATCGCGGCGGCCCACCACTTCGACCCGTCGATCCAGCTCGTTCTGTGTGCAGGCGCCCCCGACACTCCGGAGATCGCCGCGGAAACCGAGCGGGCCGTGGCGCTGCTCGCCGAGCAGCGCAGCGGCGTGTTCTGGGTCAAGGACATGCTGCCCACCGACAAGATTCGCGAGATACTCACCGCAGCAGCCGTGTTCGTCTGCCCCTCGGTATACGAGCCACTCGGCATCGTCAACCTCGAGGCGATGGCCTGCGAAACTGCCGTCGTGGCGTCGGATGTCGGCGGCATCCCCGAGGTCGTCGACGACGGCCGCACCGGACGCCTGGTGCACTACAACTCCTACGAACCAGACGCCTTCGAGCGGAACCTGGCGGACACGGTCAACCAGGTAGCCCTCGACCCCGCACTCGCGGAAGCGATGGGCAAAGCCGGCCGCGAGCGAGCCGTCGCCGAGTTCTCCTGGGCGTCGATCGCGAAGCAGACTCTCGCCGTCTACAACGACGCTCTGGCGCGGCGGCGATAGGTCGATACCGTCACCGATGCGGTGACCTCGGTGGTTTCCGGTAGCTGCGCCAGCGCCGCAGACCGCGCCTCGGGGTCACCGTGACGCACCGACGGGCCCATACCGATCAGAGCCTCGATGTCGTTGTGCGAGAGCATCATCGAGTATTCCATCGGAGATTCGTCCACCGGCTCGAACAGGCCGGACAGCGACTCGCTCAGGCGGCGAGTCTTGTCCTCCTCGACGCCGATCAGACCCAGCGGCCCCCGCAGCTCACGCTGATGCCGGGACGTCGGCGTGACGACCACCAGAACGCCGTCGTCGACGAGAACCCGATGCAGTTCACCGGCGTTGCGCGGTGCGAACACGCACGTCACCGCGGACAGAGCACCCGATCGCACCGGCAGTCCGCTCCAGATGTCCGCGACCACGGACCCCAGCCTGGAATGGGACCGCGCGGCGCGCCTGGCCGCGAACTTCGACACGTCGACGCCTATGCCCCTGGCGTCGGCATGGGCGTCGAGAACAGCCGCGAGGTAGTGACCGGTTCCGACCCCGACGTCGAGCACCACCTCACTGTCCGCCGGGACACCCGCCGAGACCGCTGCGGCGATCGAGTCGAAGTGCCCCTCCCCCAGGAACACGTCGCGCGCCGCGATCATCTCGGCCGAGTCGCCGGTGAACTTGCCGCCGTCACCGGTCAGCAGACTGACGTAGCCCTGCCGAGCGACGTCGAACGAGTGCCCTCGATCGCACCACAGCGTCCGATCGGTGTCGCCTGCGCCGAGCCCGGAGTCGACCTCACGCACTCGGCACTGCGGACACAGCAGCACGTCCACGATGTCGGTCAGCATCCGACTCCTCCTTCATCCCGACTCTGCCGGACGCCACAGTCGTGAACACAACACAAAGCCCCGCTTGCCGGTACGGCGAGCGGGGCTGAGCGATGATCGATCGACAGGGCGATCAGCCGGTGACACCCTTCAGTTCGTCACCGAGTGCTGCGGCCTCGTCGGGGGTCAATTCGACGACCAAGCGGCCGCCCCCCTCGAGCGGGACACGCATGACGATTCCTCGTCCCTCTTTGGTTGCTTCGAGGGGACCGTCCCCGGTCCGGGGCTTCATCGCCGCCATCCTCTGCTCCCTCCAGATCTGCGCCCACCAGCTCGGCGCCTAGGCCAAAAAGATAAATTCGTCGCGGGGCGACGGGTGTTGTCACCTATTCTTCCCTATCCCCGTCGATACCGGGAACCGGAGTCGGTATTGACGACCTGCACCCAGCACCCCGACAGGTGATCGTCGACCATTCCGGTGGCCTGCATCAAGGCGTACGCGGTTGTCGGACCGACGAAGCGCAGGCCCCGCCGCTTGAGCTCCTTGGCCAGAGCCGTGGACTCCGGAGTCGAGGCGGGTACATCGGAGAGCTCGGTCAGGCGCGCCGGCCTGGGTTCGGGAGCGAAGGACCAGAGCAGGGTGTCGAGGTCGGTGTCGTCGAGATCGACGATGGCGCGCGCGTTGCTCACCGCTGCGTCGATCTTGAGCCGATTGCGCACGATGGACGCGTCGTTCATCAGCCGTTCCACATCGGCCTCGCCGAACCGGGCCACCAGCTCCGGATCGAAACCGGCGAATGCGGTGCGGAAACTGTCACGCTTGCGCAGGATCGTGATCCACGCCAGACCCGATTGGAACGCTTCGAGACACAGACGCTCGTACAGCTCGTTGCGGCCGTGGAGCGGCTGTCCCCACTCGATGTCGTGATAGTCCCGGTACAGGTCGTCGTCGGTGGCACCCCAGGGGCAGCGCAACCGGCCGTCCGGTCCGGCGACCGCGCTCATCGCTCGTCCGGTTCGGCCTCGACCGGGGACGGGGCAACCGTGTCCTGCAGCTGCTGTGCTGCCGACAGCCGCGAACGGAGCATGTCGATCTCGCCGCCGAGTCGCTGCAGCGCCCAGTCGACCTCGCTCGGCTTGTAGCCCCGCAGGGTCTGCTGAAACTTCAGCGCGTGCACGTCGGCACCGGTGACGCCCTCCGCGGGCAGAACGGTCGCGGTGGTTCCCTCGGGCAGCGGGCCCAGTTCCTCACCGCGACCGAACACCGCTGACGCCACGAAGAACAATGCAGCGGCGACGACGGCAATGACGACGACGTAGATCAGCAGCGTCAACATGCCACGATCTTGTCACGTCCCTCGGACACGCTATTTCAGCGAGTTCATCGCCGGTCGGTCCAGCAACGACACCTCGGTCGAGAACGGCTCGAACGAGTCACCGTCGACCCGGAACTGCATCAGACCGGCACCGGAATCGACCATCCCGCACCGATTGAGCATCGTCCCGACGATCTGCCTGCTCATCGCCCCGAGTTCGACCAGCGGGCGGTTGCGGTGCTTGCGCACACCCAGATTCACCTGGCCGATCGCCCGTAGCCCGAGCCTGTCGTACGTGTCGAGCAACAGCCCGATCTCCACGCCGTAGCCGGGTGCGAACGGCACCGCGGACAGCAGCTCGCGCGTACCGGCGTACTCGCCGCCGAGGGGCTGAATGACCCCGGTCAGCTCGGGCCGCAGAGCAGCGAGCAGCGGCCTTGCCACGAGTTCGGTGACGCGTCCACCGCCGTTGGCGTCCTCGGTTCCACTCGTCCGCAACGGACGGCGGTAGTAGCCCTTGACGAGGTGGATGCCGTCGCCCATCAGCAGGGGGCCGAGCAACTTGGGCACGAACGCCGGATCGGGGTTGATCAGGTCCGAGTCGACGAACGCGATGAGGTCGCCGGTCGACGCGGCGACCGATCGCCACAGCACCTCGCCCTTGCCAGGTACGGGGTCGACGCCCGGTACCGCTTCTTCTCGGCTGATGACACGTGCACCGGCCGCTGTCGCGCGCACGGCCGTTTCGTCGGTGGACCCGGAGTCCAACACGATCAGCTCGTCGACGAGGCCACCGAGCAACGGGTGGATCGTGTCGATGACGGCGGCTACCGTCTGTTCCTCGTTGAGTGCCGGGAGTACCACCGACACCGTTCGGCCCGCTTTGGCGGCCTCGAGCTCGGCAATGGTCCATTCGGGGGTGTCCCAGCTGTTGGTCTCGGACCACGCTCTGGTCACGTCCGTTCGATCTGCGAGTGTCATGCCAGACCCCTGACCGTCCGCGCCGGGGTTCTCAGACCCTGGATCGCTGCCACCATGTCCACGACTCTTCTGGTCGACGCAACTTCGTGCACCCGGAACATTCGGGCTCCGCCTGCTGCGGCCAATGCTGTCGCTGCCAATGTTCCCTCCAACCGGTCGGCGAGCTCTACACCTAGAGTCTCGCCTACGAAGTCCTTGTTGCTCAGCGCCATGAGCACAGGCCACCCGGTGTTTACAAGATCGTCCACGCGACGCAACAACTCGAGCCCGTGATAGGTGTTTTTCCCGAAATCGTGCGTCGGATCGATAAGAATCGAGTCTTTTTTCACCCCCTCCGCGACGGCGTTCTCGGCGGCGGCGGTGACTTCGGCGATCACGTCGGCCACCACATCGGCGTACCGAACCCGATGCGGGCGAGTACGAGGCACCGCACCGCCGGTGTGCGAGCAGACGATGCCGACCCCTTCGGCGGCAGCGACGCGCACCAGCTCCGGGTCGGCCCCGGCCCACGTGTCGTTGATCAGATCCGCTCCGACGCCACAGGCCAGTCGAGCGACCTCGCTGCGCCAGGTGTCCACACTGATCAGCAGCTCCGGATACGCGTCCCGGATGGCCTCGACGAACGGAACGACGCGGCGGATCTCCTCCTCGGCATCGACGATGTCGCCGGGGCCGGCCTTCACACCACCGATGTCGATCATGTCGGCACCCTCTGCGACAGCCCGGTGCACCGACGCCATCGCAGCATCGTCGCTGAAATTCGCACCCCCGTCGTAGAACGAATCGGGGGTGCGATTGACGATGGCCATGACCAATGCGCGATCGTCGGCGACCGGTTTGCCGCAGAGGGTGCTCATGAAATCAATAGTGGCACGCGCGCATCTTTCGAGTGCTCAGCCCTTGGGTGCCTTACCTGCGGCGACCTCGGCGACGTACCCGTCGTACGCCTTCTCGTAGCCACCGGACTTGCCGCGCAGCACGTACAGGTCGCTGTCGCTGTCCTCCTCGTAGCCGAGCTTGCGCAGGGCCACCTTCTGACTCTTGAACGTCGACGTCTGCTCGAGACTGTCGACGACCCTGACGAAGAGCGGCACCGCGTACGTCGGGAGTTTGTCGTAGAGGTGCTCGGCCATCGTCTTGCCGTCGAAGGTCTCGCCCTCGCGCAGCGTCACCGCAGCCATGCCGGCTTTGCCGTCGGTTCCCTCGATGTCGACGCCGTACACGACGGCCCCGTCGATCGACGAGTGCCCACCGAGGGCTCCCTCGACCTGTGTGGTCGCGACGTTCTCGCCCTTCCAGCGGAAGGTGTCACCGAGTCGATCGACGAACGCGACGTGCATGAAGCCCTGCTTGCGGACCAGGTCGCCGGTATCGAACCACGCGTCGCCGTCCTTGAAACCGTCGCGCACCATCTTCTTCTCGGTGGCCTTGTCGTCGGAGTAACCGTCGAACGGTGCCCGGTCGGTGATCTTGGACAGCAGCAGTCCGACCTCGCCGTTGCCGACCTTGCGGAGCTTGCCGTCCTGGCCGCGCTTGGCCTTGCCGGATTCCTCGTCGTACTGGACGACGGCGTACGGCAGCGGGCAGATGCCTGCGGTCTTCTTCATGTTCAGGGCGTTGATGAACGCGATGTTGCATTCGCTGGCGCCGTAGAACTCGGCGACGCGGGAGATTCCGAATCGCTGAGTGAACTCTTCCCAGATCTCCGGGCGCAGTCCGTTTCCGACGATCAGCTTGACCGAGTTGTCTCGGTCGGAGGGCTTCTCCGGCTGAGTCAGCAGGTAGCGGCACAGCTCACCGATGTAGGTGAACGCGGTGGCCTTGTTGACGCGGACGTCGTCCCAGAAATTGCTCACCGAGAACTGCTTGCCGATGGCCATGGTCGCGCCACCGGCGAGCACCGAGGACAGAGTCACCGTCAGGGCGTTGTTGTGGTAGAGCGGAAGGCAGCAGTAGATGACGTCGTTGCTGCGCAGCCGCACACCCATGTTGCCCAACCCGGACATCGATTTGAGCCAGCGGAAGTGGCTCATCAGGCTGGCCTTCGGCATGCCGGTGGTGCCCGAGGTGAAGATGTAGAACGCCTTCTCCTTGGCCTGGATCTCGGCGGTGACCTTCGGGTTGGCCGTCGACGCCGTAGCCGCGAGCTCGGCCAACTTCTTCAGCGGCAGAACTGCTCCGACCTTCGGCTGCCCGTCGAGCGAATCGAGAGCTTCCTGTGCGTTCTCGTCCAGTACGAGGACGGTCGCGTCGAGAATGCCGAGGCTGTGCTCGAGCACGTCACCGCGCTGGTTGTAGTTCAGCATTCCCGCGGTGGCACCGAGCTTGACGGCAGCGAGTGCGGAGAAGAGCGCCTCCGGGCGGTTCTTGCTGAGGATGCCGACGACGTCGCCGCGCTTGACTCCGTGGTCTGCGAACACTGCGGCGTACTGGTTGACGAGCTCGTTCGCCTCCCGGTAGGTGATCGACTCACCCTCGAACCGCACGAACGGACGGTCGCTGTTCTTCGCGGCGGCGTCCTGGAAGATCTGACCGATCGACGCTTTGTGGTCGGGCTTGCGAGTGAATCCCGCCAGGCCCTTGAGCAGGCTGGGCACCTCCGTCACCATTTTCGGCAACGCGACCGCGAGGTCGGTCACTCCAATTTTCTGACGGGCATCGACAGCCATGAACTCCCCTTTGAAGACGATGTGAGATTTCTTACCCTACTTGAGGGTAACAACTTTGAGCATCTCTCTTCACGGCCGCGCTTTATGACCTGTCACAACGTTGCGCATGCATTCAGAGCTGCATCGACGGTCGTCGTTCTGACCAGGGCGTCCAGAGCGCGCTGTTGCACGAATCCGGTCTCTCGCAGGCCTTCTATCCACTGCATCATGCCGTCGAAATGTCCGAATGGGTCGAGCATCACCATCGGCTTGCTGTGCATGCCCAGGTAGCCCGCAGTCCATGTCTCGAACAGCTCCTCCAACGTCCCGATCCCACCCGGCAAGGTGATGAACGCGTCGGCGCGGTCCTCCATGATCTTCTTCCGCTCACGCATGGTGTCGGTGACGATCAGCTCGTCGGCGTCGACATCGGCGACCTCGCGGTGCACGAGCGCTTTCGGAATCACGCCGACCGTGTTGCCGCCCGCTGCTCGCGTCGCCGCCGCGACCGCGCCCATCATCGAGACGTTGCCGCCACCCGAGACGAGCTGCCAGCCTCGTCGACCGATCTCGGTGCCGACCTCGCCGGCCAGGTCGATGAACGACGCGTCGACGGGGCCCGACGCGCAGTAGACGCAGACACTGAGCAAGCGTTCGGTCGATGCACGATCGCTCACTGCTGGGCCTCGCGGACGATCCGGACGGCCTCGTCGACGCTGTCGGTGCAGTGGATCAGTTCGAGGTCCTTCTCGGACACCTTGCCTTCTTTCACGAGAGTCGTCTTGATCCAGTCGAGCAGTCCCGACCAGAAGTCCTTGCCCAGCAACACGATCGGGAACCTGGTGACCTTGGCCGTCTGCACCAAGGTCAGCGCCTCGAAGAGTTCGTCGAGAGTACCGAAGCCGCCGGGTAGACACACGAACGCCTGGGAGTACTTCACGAACATGGTCTTGCGCACGAAGAAGTAGCGAAAGTTGACGCCCAGATCGACCCATTCGTTCAGGCCCTGCTCGAACGGCAACTCGATCCCGAGTCCGATCGAGTACCCGTCGGCCTCGCTCGCACCTCGGTTGGCCCCTTCCATCGCCCCTGGACCACCACCGGTGATGACGGCAAAGCCCTCCTTCGCGAGAGCGGCTCCGAGTTGCCGGGCTCGGGCGTACTCGGGATGGTCTGCGGGGGTGCGCGCCGAACCGAACACGGTGACGGCCTTCGGGACCTCGGCGAGGGCACCGAATCCCTCGACGAATTCGCTCTGGATACGCAGCACTCGCCAGGTGTCGGAGTGAATCCAGTTCCCTGATCCTCGCTCGTCGAGCAGGCGCTGATCCGAGGTGGACGTCTCGGTGTTCCGGCCACGCCTGAGCACGACGGATCCTTTGTGCTTGGCCGGCTTCTCGGTGCCGGGTTCCTCGAAACCGCCTGGGTCCTGGTCGCTGTTCATGGCGTTCAGGCTATCCGGCAGAGAGGTAGCTCCGGAGAACCTGTGTGACGTGGGTGATCTGCTCGACGGGTACACGCTCGTCGCGCTTGTGAGCGAGATTGGGGTCGCCGGGTCCGTAGTTGACCGCCGGGATACCGAGCGCCGAGAACCGGGAGACGTCCGTCCAGCCGTACTTGGCTCGGAACTGTCCGCCCGCGGCTTCGATGAGTGCCGCCGCTGCGGGTCGGTTCAGACCGGGAAGCGCCCCGGGCGACGAGTCGGTGACCTCGAAGCCGAGATCCAGTCCCTCGACCACCTCACGAACGTGTTCGACGGCGTCGTCGACGCCGCGATCCGGCGCGAAGCGAAAGTTGACGTCCAGTTCGGCCGCGTCGGGAACGACGTTGCCCGCGACCCCACCGGAGATCCGGACTGCTTGCAGCCCTTCGCGATACACACAACCGTCGATGTCGACGGTGCGTGCCCGATACGCAGCGAGTCGGTTCAGCACCGCACCGAATTTGTGAATTGCATTGTCACCCAACCAGGATCGGGCACTGTGGGCCCGCGTTCCCGACGCCGTCAGCCGAACCCGCAGCGTCCCTTGGCAACCGGCCTCGATGAATCCGCCGGACGGTTCGCCGAGGATCGCGACGTCCGCAGCAAGCCATTCGGGAAGTTCGCGCTCGATGCGACCCAGTCCGTTGCGGGCGGCCGCGATCTCCTCGCAGTCGTAGAACACCAGAGTCAGATCGTGAGCAGGGTTGTCGATCGTGGCCGCGAGGTGCAGGAACACAGCGTCACCCGACTTCATGTCGACAGTTCCGCACCCGTGCAGAATGTCGCCCTCGGCGCTGTCGTGCTCGCGCCTGGACGGCACGTTGTCTGCGATGGGAACCGTGTCGAGATGCCCGGCGAGCATCACCCTCGACCCGAGTCCGCGGTTGGTTCGGGCCAGAACGGCGTTGCCGCTTCGGATGATCTCGAAGCCCGTGGTCTGCTCGCGGAGCGCCTTCTCCACCTCGTCTGCAATGCGCGATTCGTCCTCGCTGACACTGGGGATGTCCACCAGTGCCGCGGTGAGGTCTATCGGGTCGGCATTCAGTTCGAGCGTCACGGGAGAAAACTCTAGGCCGTGGATCCCGGAATCTCGCGGACCACGCCGTCGAAGCCCGCACCGAACAATCGTCCGCTCGAGAATCCCTGGTCGGAGCGGCCGTAGGTGACGACGCTGGTCAGCCGAGTTCCGGTGCCGATGACACACGTCGCCCCCGGTGCATCGATGCGGACGACGGAGCCGCCTGCGTTGAGGGGCACCACCGGGCGTCCGGCATCGTCGAGGGTGAGCCCGTCCGGAGCCGCGAAGCTGTCCAGTCCCGACAGGTCGAGCACGCTTTCCGGTGCCGAGGGGTTGGCGATCGGGATCCGGCTGACGCCTGGGTTCACGAACGTGCGCGATACGTAGAGGTACCGGTCTGCGGCGTCGAGCACTGCACCGTTGGCACTGGGGAAGCTCGCCCACGCCGGGTCGACCGAACCGTCGGGACCGATCCGGCCGATGAGCGAGCCGAAGTCGTTGGTGGCGTACACCGTTCCGTCGGCGGCGACCGCAAGTCCGTTGGCTGCGCTCAGACCGGTCGCGAACGGGGTGACGGTGAGAGTGTTCACGTCGAGCCGAACGATGCCCGCGGCCTTGACGATGTCTCCGACGAAGACGCGGGGGTCGGCTCCGTAGCCGACCAGCAGGGTGCCGTCGGGCATCCATGCCAGCGCGCCACCGCCGCCGCTGGGGACCGTCGCGATGGGGTACGCGGCCTGTCCGGGCGCGTCGATGCGGTACACCCGGCCCGAGACGATGTCGGTGACGTAGGCGCGGCCCGACGCGTCGACGGCCAGGCCTTCGAGAGCTGCCCCGGGGATTCGCGCGACCACGGCCGACGAACCGCCGGCTCCGGCGCAGTTGGGATCGGCGGCAGCGGTGCCCGAACCGACAACGGCACTGCTCACGGCGATCAGCGCCGCAGCGATCACCGTCACTGCCGAACGCGTACGTGTGGACTTGCTCGAACTCATGACGTCCCCCAGACTCGGCGACCCCCTGTCAGCCGATGGGCATGTCTACCACGCGCCTGTGACAACCAAACCCAGGGCGATTCCGAGGACGATCGTCGTGGCCAAGGTCGTCACCAATCCGGTGAAGGAGACGCCGCCGGCCATCACCGAGGTCACTCCGCGACTGCGGGAGGCGGTACGGGTGGTCACCGGAGAAACTCTGTCAGCTTCCCCGCCGCCGACGCGTCCGCCGGCGTCCCGATGCGATCACGCTCGGCAGTCGAACCGATAACGAACCGACGCTTCGCCCGAATCGCGGTGCACCCACAATCCGCGCGCCCGACACGGCGGGCAGAACAGTCCCCGACCGGAGCCGTTGCCGAGCCCCCACCGCATTCGGCCCACCGCGTATTCTTCGTCCCGTGAGCGCACATGGAGCATCAGCAGTAGGTATCGCCAACATCACGACGTCGGGCGTTGTTCTCGACACCTGGTTTCCGAGCCCGGAGCTCGGGACCGGCTTCGAGACCGGCACCACCCGGCTCGAGGGTTCGGACGTCCCCGAGGAGCTGGCCGCTCTCGTCGGATCCGACGAGGCTCGCGGCGTCGAGGTGGTCGCAGTGCGCACCAGCATCGCCTCCCTCGACGACGCCCCGATCGACGCCCACGACGCGTATCTGCGACTGCATCTGCTCTCGCACCGGTTGATTCAGCCGCACGGGCAGAATCTCGACGGAGTGTTCGGCCTGCTGGCCAATGTGGTGTGGACCAACTTCGGTCCCGCAGCGGTGGACGGTTTCGAGACGGTGCGCGCGAAGCTGCGCGCCCGCGGTCCGGTGACCGTGTACGGAGTCGACAAGTTCCCACGCCTGGTCGATTACGTCGTTCCCACTGGAGTTCGTATCGCCGACGCCGACCGCGTTCGCCTCGGCGCGCACTTGGCCAGCGGCACGACGGTCATGCACGAGGGCTTCGTCAACTTCAATGCCGGCACGCTCGGCAACTCGATGGTCGAGGGTCGCATCTCCGCGGGTGTCGTGGTGGGCGACGGTTCCGACGTGGGCGGCGGTGCGTCGATCATGGGCACGCTCTCCGGTGGCGGCAAGAACGTCATTTCCGTCGGGAAGAGCTGCCTGCTGGGTGCGAACTCCGGTCTCGGCATTTCGCTCGGTGACGACTGCGTCGTCGAGGCGGGGCTGTACATCACGGCAGGCACGAAGGTGAGTGGTCCGGATGGGACAGTGGTGAAGGCGGCAACATTGTCCGGCAAGTCCAACCTGCTGTTCCGTCGCAACTCGCTCTCGGGCGCGGTCGAGGTGGTGCCGTGGAAGGGCACCGGCGTCGAACTGAACGCGGCATTGCACGCCAACGACTGAGAGTCCACTTCACTCGAATCAGGCTGTAGAGCAACCTCTTCCAGCCCCGCACCGTGTTCTCGGTGCGGGGCTGGAGTCGTTGTGTGGACGGTGCGCTCGGTTCAGGCGATGTGGGGGCCTGCTCGGGCGTGCGATTGTCTGGGTTGTCGGTAGGGGTCGACGGTTGCTGGCGGTACGAACCAGGGGTGGTTGTCGGTGCCGATGAACACTTCCCAATCGGAGTGGTGGATGAGGCGGTGGTGGAATCCGCAGAGCAGAACCAGATTGTTCATGTCGGTGGGGCCACCGTCGCCCCAGTGCCAGATGTGGTGTCCTTCGGTCCAGGCGGCGGGTTTTCCGCAGCCGGGGAACGCGCAGCCGTGATCGCGGGCGGTGAGGGCTGTGCGTTGTTTGGCGGTGACGGTACGGGCGGTGCGGGCGAGGTTCAACGGGTTGCCGTTCTCGTCCATCACGATGGCAGTGAGGACACAATCACACGCCAACTGCCGGGAAGTATTGCGGGACAGCGGTCCCATCCACGGCAGCCACCCGACCGAAGTGCCGTCGCCGAACAGGTCGCGATACGCGCCACGATCCGCTGGAAGA
>NZ_NPFP01000007.1:0-14830 GCF_002259145.1 Rhodococcus sp. 15-2388-1-1a
CGAAGGCGCACGACAGGTTGGGGTGGAAGCCGAAGGTCGGTTTCACGGAGTTAGTGCAGATGATGGTCCGCAACGACCTCGACGAACTACGAACGGACCGCACGTGACACAACGCGCCCTCATCACTGGCATCGGTGGGCAAGATGGAACGATCCTGGCCCGCCGCTTGAGCGAACTCCACTACTCGATCGTCGGCACTGTGCAGCCTGGTTCGGTCGCGTCCGAGCACTTCGGCGGTGCCTCGTTGATCGAGGCAGATCTGCGCGACGCAGAATTATGCCGCGCACTCGTCCTGGACGCCGAGCCGGACGTGATCTTTCACTTCGCGGGAATCTCCTCGGTCGGTTACTCCTGGGATCACCCGGTCGAAACAGCGGCAGTAAATGGCAACTCTGCTGTCGCTCTGCTCGACGCGCTCCTCGAAATCCAGACAACGTCCGGAGCCGAACGGACCTTCGTCAATGCGTCGAGCGCCGAGATATTCGCCGGCGCCTCGGAATCGCCACAACACGAGGGCACACCGATTACCCCACTGAACCCGTACGGTGTATCAAAGGCGTTCAGTCACAACATGACTCAGGTATACCGCGCTAGGGGATTGAAGGCCAGCAACGCAATCTTCTACAACCACGAGTCGACATTTCGTCCGACCAAGTTCGTGACTCGCAAAATTACGGCTGCGGCCGCGGCGATTGCGCGCGGTAAGCAATCGACGTTGGAACTCGGCAACCTCGATGCGCGACGTGACTGGGGTTGGGCACCCGACTATGTCGAAGCAACATTGCTCATGGCCACCCACGATCGCGGTGACGATTTCGTGATCGCTACGGGCGAGGCTCATTCAGTGCGGGAGTTCGTCGATGCTGCGTTCCGTGCCGCAGGCATCCCGGACTGGCAAGAACTTGTGACGAGCAATGACGCGTTCGGTAGACCTGCGGACTCGGCAGAGATGGTGGGAGACGCAAGCCGGGCCAGGGACGTACTCGGATGGGAGCCTACGAAGCGGTTCGAGGACGTGGTGAAGGCAATGGTAGAACACGATTTGTCGTTGCTGTGAGGTCGACTGCTCCAACTCGTGGGCCATCCGAACCCGCAGTTATCTCCTGACGGGAAACTGCGGGTTCTCCGGCTCCTCGACCGCCTCGGCGCAGCGGTGAATGAAATCGCTCAGTTCGGAGCGAACCTCCGGAGCGAGAAGATCCAAGGGTGCCTCGGTGCCGTGATACTCCGCGAACGCCGAGGTGTAGGCATCGACACTGTCGGAGATGACTGCGTGCAGCGAAGTGGACCTGTTCAGATGAACCTTCGCGATCACGTCGATGCGATCTGCCAAGAAATCGTGAAACGTGTTCTGCCCCATGGAAACATCACGTCCGTTCTGCGACACAGTTGTCATTGCGCAATGATACGAACAAAACCGACCGACCGCAGGATGAGCGTCGGAGCTACTAGTACGCGCCGTCGCTCTTGAGGACGGCGACCGCGGTCTTGGCGATGATCAGCAGATCCCCTGTCATGGACCAGTTCTCGACGTACGAGAGATCGAGGCGCACGCTCTCCTCCCACGACAGATCCGATCGACCACTCACCTGCCACAGCCCGGTGATGCCCGGCTTGACGAGCAGCCTACGGCGGACTTCACCGTCGTACGTTTCCACTTCACTGCGCAGCGGCGGCCGCGGACCCACCACGCTCATCTCGCGCCTGAGCACGTTGACGAACTGCGGCAGCTCGTCCAGGCTGAACTTGCGCATCACCTTGCCCACCGGGGTGACCCGTGGGTCCTCGCGCATCTTGAACAACACCCCGCCGGCCCCTTCGTTGAGGGCGGCCAGTTCTTGCACTCGCTTGTCGGCATCCTGGACCATGCTGCGGAACTTGATCATCTGGAAAGGCTTGCCGTCGATGCCCATTCGCTCGGACTTGTAGAAGATCGAGCCCTTGCTGGTGAGTTTGATGATCACGGCGAGGGTGATCAGGACCGGTGAAATCAACAGCAGGACCGAGGCGGCGAACAGGAAATCGAACGCCGTCTTGCTGAATCGCTTCGCGCCGTTGTACTGCGGCTTCTCGACGTGGATGAGCGGGAAGTTCGCCACCGGACGCATCACCAGACGTGGACCTGCCACGTCCACCACACCGGGGGACACCACGAGGTCGACCTTCTTCTTCTCGAGGTCCCACACCATCTTTCGCAGTCCGTGATGGCCGATGTGTTCGGTGGCTGTGACCGCGACGGTGTCTGCACCGGACGTCTCGATGGCCTCGACGACACTGTGTTCATCACCGAGTACCGGAATCTCGACGCCGTCGATGGTGAACGACGAGTCGTTGCCGGGCTCGTAGTTGGGTAGGCAGATGCCGACCACGCTGTAACCGGCTTCGGGGGAACGCTCGAAGGACTTGGCCATGGCCAGAGCCGAACTACGACTGCCCACGATGAGCACAGAGGTTTGGTATCCGCCACGAGCACGTTTGCGCGACACTACTTTTCGCCATACCCATCTACTCAGGAGAAGCCCGACCAGTCCGACGGGTAGTGCGATCGCGAGATACAGACGGGCGATGTCCAGACGGAACAGCAGCGAAAGGATCGCGATGGTTCCGAAGAGCCGGAACGTGGCCGACACGATGCGGCGGTACTCCTCCGAGCCGTTGCCGATCACCCGTGGAGAACGGGTGCGGAAGATGGCGAGAAACGTCAGCCACAGAATTCCGAGTATCCCGGATATCCCGAAGTAGCCGACGATGGACCACGGTTCACGAAAATCGATATCTCCGAAGCGGATGATCTGCGCGACCGTCACCGCAGCGAGAACGACCACTGTGTCGGTGACACGGAGACCTTCGGTGTAATGCGTTTCCCATTCACGACGCGACGTCACCCTGCGCAACCGTCGTGCGTCACGCCGTGAGACGACCGAACTCTGCGCTTCCAGATCGCTGACTGACACTGATTTCCCCTCGGTACGTACGCGTTGCCGAACCCCTGCGTGATCGACACAGCTCCGTGCCACCCCGTCGTGCAGATTATCTTGTCGTACTTATCGTGTCACTTGGTAACGGTATGTTGATCGACACGAACTCGCAGGTCGTTACATGTTTCCACTGCATTAACCAGACGCGTCCGCTGCGTTGCCGACTTCTCCGGAAGCCCCATTCCGGTCACTCTCGACCACCTATTAGCGCCGCGTTCACGGCCTGTGTCAAGCATTGTCGGTCGAACGTCGGATGCTCGGGGACAGGCCGACGAACGCCTCCCACATTCGGCGTCCCAGTTCCCGTTGCCCCTCGCCGTTGTAGTGGATCTTCTCGGTCTCGCTGTTGTAGAGCCTCCGCGGGCCCGGCACGTACGCCACTCCTGCCCTACGTCTGGGCGTATCGGCATGCACCGCGTCGATGACGGCGTAGTTCGCATCCCCTGATTCGATCTCGTCCGGCACCATCTGACCGATGACGAACGGAACGTCGCCGAACTCGCCGCGCAGCGTGTCGATCAGGCTGTCGAGCTTCTCCGCGTACACCGGCCCGGTGAGTAGCGGCACATCGCTCTCCCCTTGATGCCACAGCACCGCCGCGAGCTCGTTGCCGGGCTTGGTTGCCAGTCCCGTTCGGATGCGCTGCAGTGCATCCCAGAACAGATTGACTCGTGCGCCGGTGTCGGCCGGATCCCACGAGATACCGTGAATCCGTGCGAAGCCCGAATCACCACGCGCATACGGAACCAGCAATACCGGCCTGCCCATCGCATCGGCCAGATGCGCGGCAAACGTCGGAGCGAATCCGACTGCCTTGGAGGGCACTTCGTGGAACAGCGGATTGCTGCCCGCCACGATGGTGTTCTTCGACCGGCCCGACGCAGCCCACTGATGCACCCGTGGATGCGGCGCATCGAGACCCGATCGATCCAACCCGCGACCCCCACCGTGTGCATTGGACTGACCCAGCACCGCCACCACCAGATACGGTTCGTCGATCGTCTCCACCGGAATGCCGCGTCCGAGACGCCTCTTCACGACGTCCTTGGCCCGTACCTTTGCGTTCTGCCGAAATCCCATGACCCTCCCCCTATTTACGTGCAGTCGTTCTGCGCCGGTGTCCCGGCGAACCGATCCCCTATCCATTGATTGACGTTGTCGCCGTTCACGTCCCCGTGACCGCGCCCGGCCTGCCGGTCGATGGTGATGACATCGCCCAGCCTGCATGCCGACTGCAGCGCCGCATCTGTCCACGCCACGTCGATGTAGGTGTCGGCATCTCCGTACGCCACCAACATCGGTGCCGACGCCGGCCCCTTCGGCAGGGCCATCTGCGTCAGCTCGTCACGCAGCGCCGCGGCGGCCGCAGGGGAGTCGGGTGCAAAGTCGTTGCTGCCGAGCCTCTTCGCCGCATCGGTGCGCGCACCCGCCTTGTCCAGTGTGCACTGGGTGAGCGTGTCCCAGTCCCGCTCGGCATTCCCGCTGCGGTAATCGTCGAGATCGACGTTCTCGTCACGCCGAGCGAGTGATTCGAGTATCCACTGCAGCACCGGCCCCTGGTCCTCCGTCAACGTACCCGCCACCGCCTTGTCCACCAGGCCCACCATGTTCGCGGTGGGTGCCAGAGCCACGGCACCGACCAGATCGAGCTCCGGCGCGTAGGAACCGGCAAGTTCGTTCGCGGCCCAGGCAGCACCACCGCCCTGTGAACCACCGAACGCAGCCCACTGCGTACCCACATCGGGAAAGACCGTACGCAATGCCCGTACGGCATCGATCACGTCGTAGCCGGCGGTCATGTTCTCCAGGTACGCATGGTTTCCCGGATGCCCCAGGCCCTCGTAGTCGGTGATGGCGACCGCGAATCCGGCTGTGGTGTAACCCTGAACGAGCGCCGATGCGCCCAGCAGCGAGGCGGACCTCGACGGCGCGCAGGCCTCCTCGATACCCGTGGTGCCGTGGGCGTAGGAGATGACGGGCCACCCACCCTCGGGCGCACCACCGGAGGGGGTGAACACCGTGCCCGATACCTCGCGCTCGCCCACACCCGGTTGCACCGAGCGGTACACCACCTTCGCGGCGTCGATACCCGACATCCGCACCGGCAGCGGTAGATTCGGCATCGTCTCGGCGCTCACGATGGAACCGCTTCCGGTACCGGGATCGGCAATGTCCATCGGCTCCGGATCGGACCCACGCACCACCGATGCCAGTGCCCCCTGCGCCTGGCTTCCCAGCGGCACCACAACGGCGCATCCCGCGAGCAGAGGCAGGAGCATCAGCGGCGCGGCGAGCCTACGGACGGTGTGCATGAACCTATTTGCTCGCCTTGAATCTACGGGCGTACGTCAACGACGGCTTCTCGATGAAGCGGTACGTCACCGCACCGAATGCGATGCTCACCGCGCTCACCAGCACAAAGTTCCGCAGTAGCCCCAACGGGCTGTCACCCGCCATCCATCCGAAGCGCCCCAACATGATCAGGATGGGAAAGTGCCACAGGTAGACGCTGAGCGAGATCATGCCCACGTAGCTCAACGGTGCCCAATCGGCCCGTTCGGCGAACTTCGACCGCTCACCGCGTGCGAGCGGCACGGTGATGAACAGAATGAGCAATGCCGATCCGAAGGACACGGTGGATGTCTGCCAGCGCGAGTTGTTGTCGATCAGCATCAGTGAGATCACCGCGGTGGGAATCATCGCGATGCCCGTCCACCACCGCATGTGAGTGACCATCGCGCCCTTGAGCATTCCGTTGTCGATCGCGACGAACACCACCGCTGCCAGCATCCCATACGTGAAATTGTCTGCCAGCGACCAGAAGCTGCGGCTGAGCACCGCGATCTCGTTGGGTCCCCATTCCAGCAGTTTCGGATCGGTGATGCCCGACGGCCCCACGCGCGAGGCGGTGTACAACTTTCCGGTGATCCCGATGACGAACATGATCACCACCGGGATCAACGCCAGCACCGGTGCCGAGATGGACGTGCGCTTGCGCAGGAAGAACGCGATGCTCGTCAGCAGCGGTAGTGCGATGTAGAACGCGAACTCCAGCGACAGCGACCACGACGGATTGATCCCGGTCTGGATCATGCTCGGAATGTAGGTGTGCACCAGCGTCAAATTGGCCACCAGCGTCAACGGATCGGTGAGGATGCCCAGACCGTTGTCGGTGAAATGCTGTTCGGCCACCGCGGCGTTCTCCACGAACACCGCACGCATCGCGTAGTTGGCGAACAAGAAAATGAACAGGTACGCCGGGAACACCCGCAGCAGTCGATGCATCGCGTAGCTGACGTTGTTCGGCATCGGTTTGCCGGCGAACAGTTTTCGTACCATCGGGAGGAAGATCAGGAAGCCCGACAGCGCGAAGAAGAAGATCAACCCCTGTCCCAGCACTCCGAGCTTGTAGGTCAGGACGGTCTGCGGCGAATAGTGTCCGCCGACGTGCACGGCGAGCACGCACAGGCAGGCGAATCCGCGGGGGCCGTCGAGCCCGACGATACGGGCAGGTCGCTTGGTACCGGCATCGGCGACCGCGGTGGCGGCGGTCGCAGTGCTGTCGGGTGTGGCGGTCATGGGTACCTTCTGAAGGGTCATAACGCAGGCGGCGGGCAGAAGCTGATGGCCTCGGTGCCGGCGAACCGGTCTTCGAGCCATCCGAACGCAGCAGCACCGTCGATGTCTGCGTGACCGGAATTCGGTTGGAGCACAGATTGAATCGTGTCGCCGCTGGCGCAGCCGGCCGCGATGGCGACCTCGGTCCACGCCTGCGAGATCAACGTGTCCTTGCCGCCGTAGAGAACCAGCATCGGCGCGGCAGCCGGAGACATCGGCAAGCTCATCTGCCGCAGGTACTCCGCGAGCTTCGCCGTCGCCTCGGGGGTTGCCGGACGCAGATCGTCGTCGCTGATCTGCGCCGCCAGGGACGTGCGGTCGGCAGCGAGAGCGCCGCCGCACGCCGAGAGCTCGTCCCACTTCTCGGCGACGATGCCCCTGCGATAGTCGTCCAGGTCCAGCTCGGGGTGAGACTGGGCCAGGCCCACCAGAACCCACTGCAGCAGCGGCTTCTGATCGTCGGTGAGCGTGCCGTTCGCGGCGGACTCCGCCAGACCGACCATATCGGCCGCCGGCACCAAACTCACCGAGCCGACCAGGTCGAGGCCCTCACCGTAGCTGCTCGCGAGTTCGTTTGCGGCCCACGAAGCCTGACCGCCCTGGGACCCACCGAACGCCGCCCACTTGGTGGACGCCTCGGGTATCAGCTTGCGGGCGGCCCGCACAGAGTCGATGAGGTTGTTGCCGACGGTACGGGCGTCGAGATAGGGATGGTAGGAACCCTCCAGCCCCAGTCCTTGATAATCCGAGACCGTGACGACGTTCCCGGAGCGCACCAGCGCTGCGACGATCTGCGAGCTGCCGAGCAGTTCGGGATCGGTCGACGGTGCGCAGTCCTCGAGCACGCCGGTGGTGCCGTGGCCGTACGCGATGATCGGCCAACCACCCTCGGGCGGTGTGCCTTCCGGTGCGAAGATCGTGCCCGAGACGCGCTGCGGTGACCCGTCCACGCCCGAGGTGGACGAGTAGACCACCCGAGCGGCGACCGAGGAGACAGCGCTGACCCGGCGATCGATGGTCAGCAATTGCTGTGCACTCTCGAGCGAACCAGGGCCCGCTTCACCGTAATCGGCGTCGAGCGTCGCACCGAACGCTGCGGATTGCGATACCGAGTACGGGTCGGCAGGCGGATCGTCGGACGAACACCCCGACGTCGCCAGGATCAAGGCCAGTGCGCAGGCACCGCTCGCTCGGCGTACTCGGCTCGTTCGCGACAGTGTCATCGGACCCCCTCCACAGCAGACGTCCGCTTGGCAGCGGTCGCCTGCTTCACGATGTTCTCTACTTGATCGCGATGGTCGATCGAGTCGCGTGCGATTCCGAATGCCAGAACCAGCACACTGCTCAGGATCGTGCCCATCACTCCCCCCAGAATCATGTTGCTCGTCGGCTTGGGTGTGGTGACTTGATCGGGAGTGGTGGCCGCATCGACGAGCGTCACTGCCGACACCGCCCCATTGGCACCCAGATCGATCTCACCGACGAGCTTGATGAGCTGCACTGCAACAGAATTGGCAATGTCCCGAGCCTGGTCTGCCTCGGAGTTCACCACCGAGATCTCGATCAAGGCCGAGCCCGGAGTGGGCACCACCGTGATGTCGTTCTTCAGCGCCTCCGGTTCGACCGCCAACCCCTGCGAGGCGATGACACGTCGCAACACCTGCTCCCCGGTGGCCAACTGAACATACGTCTCGACGCGAACCAGTGACCCGCGATTGCCGTCGAGCGAATTCTTGGGCGACGTGGGACCGGGCGCGGTGACGAACACCCGAGTCGCTGCGGTGTACGTCGGCTCGACCAACTGCGTCGCCAACCAGCCGGCGGCAGCCGACAGTATCGCCGCGGCGAGTATCAATGCCCAGCCGGACAACAGAATACGGCCGTAGTCCTTGAGGGTCGGTACACCCGTGGGGGCGATCATCGGTTCAGCTCGCATGTGTTCACCGGTCGTTGGCCGGCGAACATGCCCTTGACCCACGGCAGCGACCGACTGCTGTCCAGATTGCCGTGTCCCTCACCCTGATGCAGCTCGTACTCGACGAGATCTCCGGAATCACAGGCGCGCTGCAACGCCTTCTCGGTCCACGGTTCGAGAATCAGATCGTCCCCGCTGCCGTACATCACCAACAGTGGTGTCGTCGAACGCTGCTGCGGCAGAGCCATATCCGCCAGGTAGCCGCGCAGACGATCCGTCGCTTCGATGCTGACGGGCGTCAGGTCCGCTGCTTGCAGACCTGCCAAGAGCCCCGGCACGTCGTCGGACTTCGGCGGTACGCACTCCATGAAGTCGTCCCACCGCTCCCTCGCCAACCCGGATCGGTAGTCGTCGAGGTTCATCTCGGGATGACTGATCGCCAGAGTGTGCAGCGCGTACATCAGCAGCGGGTACTGGGCCCGCGTCAGTGTCTGATTCGCGGCAGCATCGGCCAGGCCGGACATGTCCGACACAGGCACCATCGCCGCGGTGCCCACCAGCTCGAGCCCGCCGCCGTACTCGGCGTTGCGGTCGCTTGCCGCCCAGGCCGCCATGCCGCCGAGCGAGACACCGTAGGCGGCCCACCGCGAACTGAGGGTCGGCATGAAGTTCCTGGCCGCACGCACAGCGTCGATCATGTTGTAGCCGAACGTCTTCGAGTCCAGGTACGGGTGATACGAACCACCGAGCCCGAGCCCCTGGTAGTCGGTCATGGCAACGGCGAAGCCGTTGAGCACCAGCGCAGCCACGATGGGGGCACTGCCGAGAAGGTTGGCGTACCTCGACGGCCCACACGCCTCCAGCACACCCGTCGTACCGTGGCCGTAGGACACCACCGGCCAACCGCCCTCGGGCGCGGTGCCACCCGGGATCACCACGGTGCCCGATACCTCCGTCGGCTCCCCGGTGACTCCCGACGTCGATCGGTACACCACACGAGTGGCGGTAGCACCCAACTCGGTGATGTCTGCAGCGATGTCCTCGATCGGCTCGGCCGAGATCAACGAACCCGGCGCGGTACCACCGACATTGGACGGTGGCGGCGGCTCCGACGTCGCCGGAGAGGCCGTGACGGGAGCCGTCTGCGCGCCGGGCGGCAGCACGATCGGAGCCTGCTGCGAGCAGGAGATCGACACCACGGCTGCGGTCACCAGGACGCCGACTCGGACCGTCCACCCACCTGACATAGGAGCTATCCTCTGCTCGCCGAGGAAGTCGCAGAGTCGTTCTTCGCCGGCTTCGGCCTGACGGCCGCGGCGTGGGCGGGTCCGGATGGAGCTGCTTGCGTGGACGGGACAGTGGGACTCTCTGCAGCAGCCGACGTTTCACTGGAGTCGTCCGCCGCGGAGCTGCCACCGAGGAGGCGTCGGGCCGCGGGTTCGAAGGTGGTCACCACGCCCAGCACGGTGCCGCCGACGCCGTCGATTGCCTTGATCGCACGTCGCAGCTTGTCACGCGTGGTGCGACCGGTGCGGGCGAGAACCACTGTGCCGTCGGACAATGCGGTGAGAATCGCACCGTCGGTGACATCGAGCAGAGGCGGGGTGTCGACGATGACGTAGCGGTAGTGGCCGCGCAGCGCTTCCAGCACCTCCTGAGCGCGGTCCGATCCGAGCAACTCACTCGGGTTCGGCGGCACCGGCCCCGCAGGAAGCACCGACACACCGTCGAACACATCGTTCTGAATGGCATCGTCCACGCTGTGCTCACCGGAGAGGACGGTGGACAAGCCGCTGTTCTGCTCGATACCCAAGCGGGTGCCCAGGGTGGAGCTTCGCAAGTCGCCGCCGACGAGCAGCACCGTGTGCCCGGCCTCGGCGAGAACAGCGGAGAGGTCGATCGCGGTACTGGTACGTCCTTCGCTCGAGGCCGCGCTGGTGATGGTGATGACACGCGGCGGCGAGCCGCCACCGAGGAAGCGAATGTTGGTGCGCAGGATGCGCAGTGGTTCACCCATCGTCGCCATCGACACCACCGGCACGGTGGGACGCGTCGCATCCACCGGGAGACCACCGAGTACGACGCGGCCCGAGACGTCCTCGGCGCGTGGACGATCGCGGATGGAGCGATCCATCAGACCACGGAGCAACGCGAGGGCGAGGCCGACGACAAATCCGACAGCGCCGCCGAGACCGAGGGCGACGAACAGGCCCATGCCGATCGGTGCCGTCGGAACGTCACCCTGATCGACGATGGTGGCACCGGCCGCGGGGTTGCCGCCGCGCTGGGACGTTTCGAGTTCCTGCACCACCTGCGTGAGTTGCCCGGCGACTGCGTTGGTCAACGCCTGGGCGACTGCGGGATCGGCATCGGTGGCACACAGGTCGAGCAACACCGTCTTCTCGATCGGCGTCGCAGTGATCCTGGACCGCAGTTCTGCCGCGGACTCCTGCAGCTGCAACTGATCGACGGCTCGCTGTGCAACCTGTGTGCTGGTGGCCAACCCGGCGTAGGAGGACACGCGTTCCTGCGAGAAGAGATTGTTCTGGTACGCCTCACCGACGGAACTGCCGCCTTCGGTGGTGACGAACAAACGAGCACACGCTTGGTACTGAGGCGTCGTGAAGAACGTGTAGGCATACCCCCCGGCGACACCGATGGCCGTCGCGAGAGCGACGATCCACCAACCCGCGCGAAGGATCCGCCAATACTCTCGAATCTCCACGAATGCTCCTATCGAATAACCGACGGTCAAGGGCAAAGAATAAAGCGCAGCGAAGGATTCGGCACGGCGTACATGTTGCGAGTAGGTGAAAGCGTGACAACATCAGAACCCATGAGCATCACGCAGCGGGTCGGATGGGTCGCCATCGTGGCAATCCCCGTTCTCGTTACATTCGCCATGATCGTCGGCGGAACTCCAGCGAAATTGGGGGCATTCGCCCTCGTCGCACTGACCGTGGGGGCGTACATCGGCCTACGTCATCCGCTGTATTTGACTCGCGCTCTTGCCTTTTGCTTGGGGGCGCTCCCGTTCGGCTACGTACCGGGTACTCCCGCGCCGTTGGTCTTCACCTTCGCTGTCGCAACGATCTTCGCTACTGTGATTCACCGCACAGCAGTGAGCCGCATCACATGGCCCGAAACGACCGTCATTGCGCTCATCGTTCTGTCTGCACTGTCGGTCGTCGTCATGGCAACCGGACTCGGTGATTTCTTCGAATTCGGTAAATGGCTCATATCCACTCTTGTGGTGGTGTGCCTGTTGCGAATGCCGCGGGACGAAATGGCAATGTTCGGCAGGATCTACGTCTACGCGGCGTCGGCCGCCGCTGCGTTCGCGTTGCTGATCTTCGTCGGCGATCCCACGGGCAAACTCATTCGCTACCTGTCGATTCTGGGATACGGCACCGAGGAGGAGAGCACGCGGTTCGTCTACAGCCCCACCGGAGCGACCTCGGTTCGCCTGGCAGGGACGTACATCGACCCCAACGCCGCCGGAATCGGCTTCGTCCTCGCGCTGATGCTGTGCATCCTGTTGTTGCGGGGATACCTGCGTACCGCTCTCGGAGCTCTGCTGTTCCTGTCGATCGTGCTGACGCTGTCACGAGCGGCCCTGTTCTCGGTGGTGTTCGGCGTAGTACTGATGTTCGCGTTCCAACAGCTGCGGACCAGGGAACGCCTGGCGATCGTCGGCGCATTCGTAGTGGCCTTCATCGGAGCGCTCGCAGTACCCAGCGTGCGCAGCCGCGTCTTCTCGTCCTTCGGCAACGAGGACGCAGGCTCGAGCGCACGCGGCGATGCACTGGCCGAATTCCCCGGCCACATGCAAGGCCACTGGCTGTTCGGCCTCGGTTGGGGCCGGCCCGAATTCGTCGATCCCGCCACCGCGTTCGAGGTGAACTTCGTCGCCAACTCGCCACTGTTGACCGTCTACCGCGGCGGCATATTCACCGGCCTCGCCTTCACCGCAATTCTCGTTGCCGGTGCCGTCGTGGGCTACCGGATGCTGCGATCGGGACGCTGGGAACTCGGCTTCTACGGCGGCACTTTCATCGGATTCTCGGTGGTCGCGCTGCAACTCGACTTTCCCGTCGTCAGCAATCCCTCCACCACGACAGCATTTTCCGTGATGCTCGCATTCGTCGTCTACGCGTGGGAAAAGACGTCGGAAACCAAGCCCGACGGCGACAACGTCGAGGGTACGAAAACGAAAAGCTTGCTTTCGGCCGGAGGTTCTCGACCAGCAGTTTCATAATTATCGGTCCGCTTTTTGTGATTTGTACAAAAGCGCGCTCGAGGTGCAATGATTCCCGCACCGGCCCGTCGAATGTTGGTACGGACCCCCTGGTGGAGAGAATTGAAGATGGTTCACTTTCGCGGTGGCTTTCGCGCAGTAATGTCAGCGACAACCGTTTTGATCGTCGCTGCCGGGCTCTCGTTCGGAGTCACGTCCGTCATCACTTCACCCGATCACCTCATCGGCCCGTCACGCGCCGACGCGGCCCCCAATCCACCCGGCGTCGGCATTTCCGACGGCGGCGGATTGCTGTGGGCCTCCGACGCGGAGTTGGACACCACCGTGCAATTCATGACGGCAATGGGCACCACATCGATGCGCATCGCCATTCCGTGGTCCACCGTCGAGTACACCCAGAATCAGCTGGACTGGACGGCCGTCGATCGCGTGGTGAACAAGCTTCGAGCAGCAAACATCTCGATGCTGGGCATCATCGCGTACACCCCGCCGTGGGCGACCTCCCCGGTCAACCAACCCATCAACACCCGCCCGGCATCACCTGCGGCGTTCGGCGACTTCGCAGGCAAGGTCGCCGCCCGCTACAAGGGCAAGGTGGCCGACTACGAGATCTGGAACGAGCCCAACGGGTCGATGTTCTACGGGCCGCAGCCCGACGCGGCCGGCTACACCGCCCTGCTCAAAGCCGCCTACCCCAAGATCAAGGCAGCCGACTCGGCCGCAACGGTCGTCGGCGGTGTCCTCGGCGCAGCCGAACAGGGATGGGGCATCGTCAATCCCGTCGACTTCACCAACCAGATGTACGCGGCAGGTGCTGCAGGCAGTTTCGACGCCCTCTCCTACCACCCGTATCAATACTCACTGAAGTTCTCCGAGGGACCCTACGTCGAGCATTCACCGGCCCGGCAGGTCATGGACATGCGCGCGGCCATGGTCGCCAACGGCGACGGCAGCAAGAAGATCTGGGCCACCGAGTACGGCGTTCCCACCTCCGCGGTGTCGGGAGATCAGCAGAACGTGATGATCACCGACTTCATCCAGAAGTGGCGCGAGCTGCCGTACACCGGGCCGATCTTCCTCTACACGATGCGCGACAAGGCAACCGGCAGCAATGATCCGGAAGACACGTTCGGCCTGCTCGAGAGCAACTGGGGTGCCAAACCGGCTCTGTGGGGCCTGATGAGCCTGCTGCAGAACAACATCCCGCGCACTGCCGAGTACAACCGATTCGCTGCTGCTCCGAACAACTCCGGAGCGGTACTGGGACCGGTGTTCCCCGTTCGCGATACGTGGGCGCAGTACCGCCAGGATGCGGTTCTCTACGAGATGCCCACCGGTTTCGTTGCCGTTCCCCGCGCCGTGGCCGAATCGATCCGCGCCACCGGATTTCTCCCGACCACGCCGTTCAACGGCACCTACCAGGACTTCGACAGCCCCTTCGGCCTACGTGTGTTCTCCACCGCCGTCGGTGGTACCCACAACATCGGTGGCGGCATCTACAGCGCCTGGGATCCCACCCTGGGGCCCGCAACGAGCGACGAGATGCCGCAGTACGGCGGCGGCGTACGGGTGACGTTCCAGTACGGCGCGATCACCTGGACACCGTATGTCGGAGCGACCGTCACCCGCTGAATTCAATCGATCAGCTGATCGATAATTCACAAACCGCACGCCCCTTTTCATTGGGTTCACTGCGCCCATTTCCCGGTGCCATCATTGCGGCCACGTTAACTCTGCGCAAAGGCGCGGTTTCGTTTTATCGATCAATTATTTTGCGTTGTGAACCACCTCACTTTGCGCTATCTATTTCCTCCGCAAACGGATATTCATATAGCGCGAACGAATGACTCTTCGTGGCAGGATTATGTCCAGTGTTCGCACGTCTCGTCGGGGGACGCCTTGAATTCGACGCTCTTGTCGTGCACCGTCGCACGCCGGAGCGTCATCTGGCGTTTCGGGATGCCCTAGTGGTCCGCGTTTGAAGTTGTTGGGCGGTTGGCCTTCTTGAGGATCTGCTCCGCAGTTTTGGTCCAGACGAACGGCTGAGCGCGTGGGTGCCTG
>NZ_NPFP01000033.1:0-13794 GCF_002259145.1 Rhodococcus sp. 15-2388-1-1a
GGCGGGGACACCGACGCGCCCCGCCCCCTGCCGTCTACCGGTTCGCCTCGCGCCACCGCGTGGCCTCGGCGAGCGCGAACCCGTGGACATCCGCCAACTCACCCAACCGCTCCACGCTGTCGCCGTCGAGGGTGGTGCCGATGCTGCGCAGTCCGAACTCACCCGACAACGCGATCAGCATCGTCTCGGCCATGCAGGCATACGTCAGCCCAGGAGCCAACCCGTACGTCAACCCGAAATCCGAACCCGACGGCACCCGCACGATGCCGCCGTCGAACACCGTCACGTCGGGCCGCTCACTGCGCACGTCCCGGCCGATGTTCGGCGGCTGCGCCACATCGCAGACGATGGCACCCTCCATCAGATCCGTCGGATCGATCAGCGCATGCGGCGCCGACGTCGCAGCGATGACGATCAACGAATCCTCCACCGCAGCAACAGGATCGGTGAAGAACTCGACGTGCCGCGACCTGATCAGATCGTCCAGATCACCGTCGACCGCGTGCGCGGCAGCGGCCAGATCTCCCGAACCCGCACCGGCCCGAGCGCTCGCCACCATCTCCTGCGCGGCCGACCACAGCTTGGGCGCGATGACCGAACTCTCCCCCCGCCTACCGACCAGCACGATGCTGCCGACCTCGCCGGCCAACTGCATGCCGATGGTTCGCCCGATCGCCCCGGCGGCACCGAGAATCGTCACCCGAGCCCGCGCGACATCGATACCGCGTTCACGGCACACGCGTCGAACAGCCCGCAGACTCGCCGCAGCGGTGAACGTGTTGCCGGTGGTGATCGGTCGCGTCGTCGCGCCGAGTCCCAACCCGTTCCCGGTGATCACCGACGAATAGCCGCCCAATCCCACGACCGTCGCACCGCGGGAGATCGCCAGTTCGACGGCCCCGCCCACGACTGCCAGCGCACGCTCGGTCGGCAGGCGCAGCAACTGCTCGGAGGTGTACGGCAGCCCGATCAAATCACCGTGCGCCGTCGCCTCCCCACCCCCGACGACCCGGCCACTGCCGATGACGAACGACGCGGGTTCGAGCTCGGATGTCGACGCCGCGAACCGCTCGAGCAGATCCTGCCGCTCGCCGTGGTCGAACACCTCCAGCGCCGGATCGAACGCCGCGAAGAAGCCGAGATCGAGAGGATGCGCGATGAACGCGAAGCGTCGATCCGTCGGCCGTACCGCGATATCGGGCGTCCGCCCGGGGCGCAACGCCTCGAGTGCGGGCGGAGTGGCGACGGTCGGGCGACCCAGCAGATGCCCGAACAATCCGTCCATGTCCCCCACCGCCGCATAACCCAATGCCCGATCCAATGCTGCGACCAGACGCGAGCACTGCACCGCCGAGACCGTCAGCGGTGGTTCGATCCGAATCACCCTGTTGCCGAACAGAGTCGGAGCCACTCGTATCCCCTCCACATCGAGCAGGTACGAGCAGATCACCACGGCCAGATTGTGTTGATCGGCGATCGATCCCAGCAGCGACTGCCGCCCGACGAAATTCACGTCCGCGGTCAGTTCCAAGCCGAGCAGCAGTCCCTTACCGCGCACCTCGGTCACGACCGACGGATACTTCTCGGCCAGCCTGCTCAGATCGTTCTTCAGCTGACGCCCGAGCACAGCCACTCCGGTGACCAGTGCGCAGTCGTCTCGGGTCAACTCGTCGAGAACCGCGATACCCACCCGCGCAGCCAACGCGTTTCCCGCGAAGGTCGACGTGTGGCGCAGCGCGAAACTCTCGTTCACCAACTCCGGACGGCACAGCACCGCGCCTACCGGCACGATCCCACCACCGAGAGCCTTGGCGACGGTCAGAATGTCCGGCACCACCCCCTCGTGCTCGGCGGCGAACATCCTGCCGGTCCGGCCCAGCCCTGTCTGCACCTCGTCGAGAGCCATCAGCACCCCGTGCCGATCGCAGATCTCCCGCACGCGGCGCAGGTACCCATCGGGCGGACACACCACTCCGCCCTCACCCTGAATCGGCTCCACCAGAAACACCGCATAATGCCCGGGCGCCGCCGCCAGAGCCGCGTCGAGCGCGTCCGAATCACCGAACTCGATATGGTCGAATCCCTCGACCGGTGCGCCGAAACCGCTCTGGTACTTGATATTTCCCGTCGCAGACAACGCTCCGAGAGTCTTGCCGTGAAAACTGTTCCCGGTGGTCAGCACACCCAGCCGACCGGTGTGCGCTCGCGCGATCTTGAGCGCCACCTCGGTCGCCTCGGTACCACTGTTGACGAACGTCGTTCGCGTCAATCCGTCGGGTGCGATGCGCCCCAACCGATCTGCCAGTTCCCCGGCCGCGCTCAGTACCGAGGGCTGCACGAAAATCGCTTCCCCGCTGCAGCGAACGTCGTTGACCGCCTGCCAGATCGGAGTGGGACCGTGCCCGAACGGAAGGGCACCGTACGCCCCGGCGAAGTCCAGATAGCGACGGCCCGACGCGTCGAACAGGACAGTCCCGTCGCCCCGCACGTACTCGCGATCCAGGTTCAGCGCAGACAACAGCCGATACAGTTCGGGATTGACGTGTTCGGCAAAGCCCGATCGACCGGACCTGGATTCCAGCACGGAATAATCGATAGTTGTGTCGGTCATGACAGCATGCTCCGTTTTCATCGGATCCACCCCT
This sequence comes from Rhodococcus sp. 15-2388-1-1a, assembly GCF_002259145.1. Lineage (NCBI taxonomy): Bacteria > Bacillati > Actinomycetota > Actinomycetes > Mycobacteriales > Nocardiaceae > Rhodococcus > Rhodococcus sp. 15-2388-1-1a. Next base: position 2,646 of record NZ_NPFP01000033.1, read on the forward strand.
GGCTGTCGAGCTGTGAATGGTTGTCCCGAACAACCAGGGCTCGTCCCAAGCCAGGACGCAAACGCGATGGTAACTCTGCGGCAAGCCGGTGACAGTTGGCCGAAAGCCACACGAAAAAGCCCCGTCCGAGCAGGCTTCTGCGTCGAACGGGGCTGGATCGAGTGCCGGCTGGGCTACTACTGATCGTCGATGGCCGACAACTTCCAGGTGCCGTCGACCTTCTCCATGTTCACTGTCAACGGGCCCTCGGCACTGCCCGACGCGACACCGTTCTGCGTGGCACTGATGTTCACGTTGGCGATCAGTTCCGCCCTGCCATCCTCTAGCCGCGAGACTCCGATATCGGTGACCATGGCCTCGGTTCCCGTATCCGTCTGCACCACAGCCGATTTGGTGGTGTCGGCGGTGGAGTTGAACTCGTCGAGCATCGACTGATTGAGCACTGCACGGGCGGCATCGAAATCGGCATCGATGGTGGCGGCCTTGTACGTGTACAAGGTCTGCAGCGCATCGGTCGCGGCCGAGGTGACCTCCTGAGTCGCCGCGGAATCCACCCAGGCCGCATTGTCGATCGTGGCGAACGGCTTGAACGCGGCCACGGCAGCGAACGCGCCGAGCACAACGGCAATGACCGCAACGACGATCACGTGCTTGTAGCCGATCCCCGACGCCGACGCGACGGACGCGTCGGTCGACTCGGAATCGGCAGCAGGCTTGTCGGCTGCGGGAGTCTCGGCAGCGGGCTTGTCGGCAGTGCGCTTGTCGAGGACAGGCGTCTCGGCAGAAGGCGTCGCTGCTGCGGGCTTGTCTGCTGCGGGCTTGTCGAGGGCAGGCTTGTCCGACACAGGCTCGGTGGGCGGCGTCGTGGTGATCGCCGCCGTCTCGGTCGCAGCCGATCCCTCGGCACCGGTCGAGTCCGTGTCGGTGTTGGCAGCACTCGGCTTCCCGGTGCCTGCCACCTTGCGGCGAACTTTGCTGGTGGTGGTGGGTGGAACGATCTTGCGACGCTGGGGAGGCACTACAGAACTCCTTCGAAACTCACTTCGGTACAGACGGAAAACACCACTGCCGGGTATCTCAGTTGCCGCCGGTGTCCGGCTGGGGAGCCGGCGTGGCGTCCGTACCGGGGTCGGCCGCATTCGGATCGGCCGCGTTCGGGTCGGCGGGGCCACCCGGTTCGGTCGGGACGACGGGGTTGGTGTTCGGGTTGTCGAGCGAGATCCGTGAACCGATGGGATCGACCTTGTTGGTCTTCCACACCCCGTCTACCTCTTCCATGGCCAGACGCATCGTCAGCTTGCTTCGCTCGACGCGATCGGGCCAGGTGGTGGTTGTCGCGATGACCACCAGAGCGGTGGCAGTGTTCTCGTCCGTGCTCAGTTCCGTCAGCGTGCCGTGCAACACCTCGGCCTCGCTCTTGGCGCCGGACTGACGAACCTGATCGGTGATGCCCGAGCGCGTCTGCTCGAGGTCGTTGAGCATCAGATCGCCGGTGATCGACGACTTCATGTTGTCGAACGACTGATCGATAGCCGATGCGTCGACCGTGTTCAGGTTGACGGCAGCCTGCTGAGCTCCGGTGAGCGCCGCGTCCCTGGTGTCCGCAGTGGGCTTCTGGCTCAGCAGTGCGCTGCCCCAGCCGTACCCGAAGAACACTGCCGCTGCGAGAGCGGCCACGGCGATCACCGAGACGACGGCAAGCAGAATTTTCGCGGTCTTGTTACGCCCTGGAGTCGCTGGGGACTCCAGGGCTTCGGTGCTCGAGTTCACACTTTCACCCTACTACTCGGTAATATCGGGCCGAACCACTCTCGGCCCGACAGTAGTGCTGAGCAGCAGTTCCACCGATTCCGCTACTTCGGCGTGACGCCGATCAGCGGTGCCAACTGGGTGGCGATGGGGTTGAGGTTGAGCTTTTCCGGATCGACCTTGGGCTTGAGGTCCCACGGCTGCGGCACGTCCGGATCGGCGAACACGATGCGGTTCGCGCTACGCACACCCGTCACGCTGCCCTGCGGTGTAGCGCAGTTCGCGTCGAGGTTCAGGGGGTAGTTCTCCCGAGTCGGATCGAAGTTCGGGTTCTTCCGCTTCTCCTCGTCGAGGATCGCCTGCGAACCCTCGTAGCCCACCGTGCAGGGCGGCGGGTTGTTGACCTCGAGCAGCAGACCCTGATGGATCGTGCCGTCGTCCGGAACGATCGTGGAGATGCCGGCACCGAGTGCAGGCAGGAACGTCAGGAACGGACGAAGCGCGACGTACCGCGGTTGGGCCTGAGCGGCAACCAGCGCAAGGTTGTTGATATCGGTGGTCAGCGCCGGACCGGCGTCGGTGATGAGCCCACCGAGCTGGTCGCCCGCTGCGGTACCGGTATCGATCAGGCGGCGGATGTCGGGATCGCTGGACTTCAACTGAGCCGTCACCTCGTCCAGGCTGGTGCTGAACTCACGAATCAGATCCGACTGCTCGGACTGCGTGTTCAGCACCGGCACGGCGTCACGTACCAGCGCGAGCGTCTGCGGCAGCGCCTCGTTGCCTGCCTCGGAGATGTTCCCGAGCGAATCGACGAGAGACGCAAGATCTGTGCCCTTACCGTCGAATGCTACGCCGAGCTCGTTGACGACCCTCGTCAGCGCGTCCAGCGGTACCGACCGGACCAGCGTGTTCGTGTTGGCGAGGACGTCCTCCACCGGCACGGGCGTGGTGGTGTCGGCTTGCGCGATCTGCGAACCGTCGGCCAGGAACGGGCCCTGATCGGTCTCGGGCTGCAGGTCGACGTACTGCTCACCGATCGCAGACCGGTTGGCCACGACGGCCTTCGTGTCGGCCGGGATGTCGGGCCCACCGTTGTCGAGCATGAGCGCGACTCGGACGCCGTCCTGCGTCAGTTCCAGATCTCCGACGGTTCCCACCGGAACACCTCGGTACGTGACCTCGGCGTTCGAGAAGATGCCACCGGAATCGGCGAGGTTCAGATCGACCTGGTACTGCCCGAAGCCGAGCATGTTGTCCAGACGCACGTACTTGCCGCCGACATAGATCAACCCCAGGAGGGCGACCACGACGAACGCGACCAACTGAAAGCGAACCAGTTTCGATCTCACTGTCCAACTCCGAATCGCTCGAGCAGATCGTTCAACGGTGCCAACGGATCCGCCGGTGCGGGCGCGGCGGCTGCGGCTGCCTGCTCGTTCGCAGGAGCACCCGGGCCCGGAACCGGTGACGGGATGATCGGCGGCAACGGCAGCAGCGAGATCGTCGGCCAACCCGGGCGCGGTCCGTTTCCGTTGTAGTACGGATTGGACGGATCGACGACGGGCAACGTGTTGCCGTACTTGGGCTGGACGTAGACCGGGTCGCCTTCACCGACGCCGAAGTTGCGCAGCGCGGTTCCGATGGACAGATCGAGTGAGAGGAACAGGTTGGCGGAGTTGCCCTCGATGATCTTCTCGGTGCCGTCCGCGAACGGCAGCGTCGGGATGACCGAGAGCGAACTCACCACGTCGTCCGCCGAATCGGCCAGGGCCTGGAGCGTCGGGCGCAGGGCCCGCAGGTCTGCGATCAGATCGTCCTTGGAACGGTCGATCACGTCGGTGCCGACGGCTCCGAGACGATCGAGCGCTCCGAGCATCTCGGTCAGCTGCGGACGCTGCTGCTCGAGGACCTCGGTGGCGATCGGCAGGTCCTTCAGCACGGCGTCGATCTTGTCCGTCTGGGTGTTGACCCGGCCGCTGAGAGTGTCGAGACCGTCGATGGCGCGGGTGATGTCGTCACGCTGCTGGTTGAGGCCGTCGATCAACGTGTTGGCCTGCTGCAGAAGCTCTTTCGTCTTGCCTTCGCGACCGTCGAATGCCGTGCTCAGTTCCTTGATGATCGGCGAGAGCTGCCCGACGCCACCACCGTTGAGCAACAGCGAGAGCGCACCGAGGACCTGCTCGATGTCGGTCGCGTGACGGGTTCGATCGAGCGGGATGGTGTCGCCGTCCTGAAGCCGCGCTGCTGCCTCGTCACCGGGAGGTGCCGAGAGCTGCACGAACTTCTCACCGAGCAGGTTGGTCTGCTGCACCGAAGCGATCGCATTGGCAGGCAGATCCACGTCGGAGTTGAGGATGACGTCGACATCGGCCGTCCACCCGTCGTTCGGGACGGAGATGGAGGCGACTCGGCCGACGGCCACACCGTCGACCTTGACGGTCGACTGCGGGACCAGGTCCAGCACGTCGTCGAACTGCACCGTCAGGTTGAACGGGTTGTCACCGACATCGGCACCACCGGGAAGCGGTACGGCGTAGATGCCGGCCGACGAGCACGCTCCGGCCGACAGCGCGACCACGCACACGCCCGCTCCGACGACCAACGAACGCTTCACACGAGCTCGATTCCGTTTCACAGAGGTTCTCACTGTCCCCCACCTCCGATGTACGACTGCTCGAGTCCGGGCATCGTGCTGTTTCCGAGCCGTGGCGAGACGACGCCCGGCACGGTGCCCGGCACGGATACGTTCTGCTCGATGTCGTTGGTGAGAACACCGAACGGCAGCACGATCCGATTCTGGTCGGTGATCGGTGCCTGGATCATCGTGGTGATGTTGGCGCACTGATCGATGATCGGCTGAATCTGCGCACCGAGTGCCTCGAAGCGCGGATCGCCGGGAACGAGCGCGCCGAGGTCGAGGAGCTTGCACACGGTGCCGAGCGGATCCTGGGTCTCGTTCTGGAGATTGGCGCGCGAGGCGAGCGTGCCGGACTCGGCGTCGTAGGCGTTCACCAGGTTGCTGATGGCCAGCGGCAGCAACGTGAGTGTTTGCACCAGCTGCTCGCGGTTGTCGGCGAGCGTCTGAGTCGGCACCACGAGACCGTTTGCGGCATCGGTCAGTTCGGTCCGGTTGTCCGCGACGAACGTAGCCACGTCGCCGAGCGAGACCGACAGCTGCTGAAGCGCCGCTCCCAGATCCTCCCGCTGGCCGGACAGGAATCCGGTCAGGTCGGCCAACTGAGTATTGAAGTTGCGGACCTGCTGATCGTTGACGGCCAGGGCACTGACGAAGGTCTGCAGGTTCTTGATCGTGTCGAAGACGTCGGTGCGCGAGTCGCTCAACGTGCGGCCGGCGGCCGAAAGCTGAGTGATGCTGTCGCCCAACGCTTCACCGTTACCGTCGAGGTTTGCCGCACCGGTGTTGACGAGGTCGGTGAGAGCGCCGTCCTTGTTGGCACCGTCAGGACCGAGGGCGGTCGACAGGTCGTTGATGGACTTGTACAGCTCGTCGACCTCGACGGGGGTGGCGGTGCGATCGCGAGCGATCGTGGTGCCGTCGGCCATGGTGTCGCCGCCGGTGTAGACGGGCGAGAGCTGGACGTAGCGATCGGCGACGAGCGACGGACTGACCTGGACGGCCTTGGCGTCGGCCGGGATGTCGATCCCGCGGTCGACTCGAAGGACGACCTCGACGTCGTCACCGAGTGGCGTGACGGACTCGACGGTGCCGACCTTGACGCCCAGCACCCGAACCTCGGAGCCGGAGTAGATGCCGACCGACTTGTCGAAGTACGCGGTGATCTTGGTCGTGCCTGCCCTGGTGAACAACCACCAGCCGGCGACGGCCAGGACCAACGCCACGATCACGACGACGGCGATCAGCGCGAGCTTGTTCTTGTTTCTCGGTGCTGCCTGCGTGTCTGTCATCATTCCCCCGGCAACTTGTCGACCGACGGTTGGCGGTAGCCAGGTATCAACGGAACTCCGGGAGGTGTGAGGTTGGCCAGCGTGATATCGAGCCATCGACCGTTACCGGTCACGTTCGTGTACAGACGAATGAACGGTTCGTACAGCTTCAGCGCACGGTCGAGGTTGTCGTTGTTGCGCTGCAGGATGTCGATGACGCCGTTGAGCTGCTGCAACATCGGGTTGATGGTTGCCTCGTTGTCGCGAACGAGACCGGTCAGCTCCTGCGATACACGCTGAGTGCCGGTGAGCAGCTGCGAAATGGCCTGCTGTCGATTGTTGAGCTCTTCGAGAAGCGGGCCCGCGTCGGTGATCAGCTTGTTGAACTGCTCGTTGCGGTCGGCCAACACCTTCGACGTCTCACCGGTGGCCTCGAACAGCTTCTTGAGCTCCTCGTCGCGGCTGGCCACGGTCTGCGACAACCGGGTGACGCCGTCGAGCGAGGCACGGATGTTCGCGGGCGTCTCGGAGAACGCCTCGGACAGGGTCCGCATACTCGTTGCGAGCTGATCGGTGTCGATGTCGTTGATGGTCGACGCCGCGTCGGAGAACGCGTCGATGACGTCGTACGGGGACGTGGTGCGGTCGAGCGGAATGGGGTCCTTGGGGCTCAGTGTCTCCGGTCCGCTCGGGTCGAGCGCCAGATACTTCTGCCCCAGCAGGGTCTTGATGGCGATGGCGGCCCGTGACTCGTTTCCGACCCACGCGTCCTTCACCGTGAAGTCCACGAGCACTCGGTCGCCTTCGAGACGAACGTCGGTCACCTTGCCGACCTTGACGCCCGCAATGCGAACCTCGTTGGAGGGCTTGAGTCCTGCGGCCTCGCTGAACTCGGCGGTGTACACCGAACCGGCACCGATGATCGGGAGCCGGTCGAGAAAGAAGACCGACATCGTGGCCAGCAGGATGATCGCGATGCCCAGTGCACCGATGGTGGCCGGACTACGACGAGATTTCATTGTTTGATCCCCCCAGCTTTGCAACGCTCTGCCGAGTTCGTGTACAGCGGCTGGTTGACGGTCGGAAGCCCGGTCGGCAGATTCAGGTTCGGCGAGCTACCCGGTCCGGCGACGATGTCGATACCGCACAGGTAGAACGTGAACCAAGACCCTTGCTGGGCCGTGCGAATGAGCTTGTCGAGCTTGACGGGCAGAATTCCGAGGACCTTGTCCACGTCGTCGCTTCGGCGGTTGATGGTCTCGGACAGCGTGTTCAACGCAGTCACCGATCCCTGGATCGACGGCCGAGTCGGCTCGAGCAGGTCTGCGGTGGCGTTGGTCAGACCGGCCAGCGAGGTGACGGCGGAGCCGACCACGCCACGGTCGGCCGACAGGCCCGAGACGAGCTGCTGCGTGTTGACGATCAAGCTGTCGAGCTGACCGTCGTTCTGGTTGACCGTCGCCAGCACGTTGTTGAGATTGGTGATGACCTGGCCGATGACCTGATCCTTGTCGGCGACCGTGTTCGTCAGAGTCGCCGTGTTGGTGACCAGTTCGTTGATGGTGCCCGACTCCCCCTGGAACACCTGGATGATCTGGTACGACAGCTTGTTGACGTCATCGGAGCTGAGCGTGGTGAACAGCGGCCGGAAGCCGTCGAACAGCGTGGTCAGGTTCACCGCAGGCTTGGTCCGCTCCAACGGAATGGTGGCACCTTCGGTGATCTTCCGGCCCTGGTCCCCCGAGCCCTGCTCGATGGCGATGTAGCGCTGACCCACCAGGTTCCTGAACCGGATGGTTGCGGTCGAGCTGGCCGGGAGCCAATCGCGACTGCTCAGTGTGAAGTCCACTTTCGCTTCGCGCTCGTTGGCGATCTCGATCTTGTCCACCTGGCCGACGCGAACGCCCGCGATACGAATCTCGTCGCCCTCGTTGAGGGAGGTGACGTCGGTGAACATCGCCGAGAACTTGGTGCCGCCGCCGCCGCTGGAATTGGCGATGGTGAAGGCGAGGGTGGCCGTAGCGATGATCGTGATCACGGCGAACACGACCAACTTGATGATCGGCGCGAGAAGGCCTCTCATGGCACGGTCACCTCCACTCCTCTCAGTGCCGGTGCGCCGATAGCGGCCGCCCACGACGGAATACTTTCTGGTGCAACACCACTCGCCTGTCCGTAGATCACGGCGAGAGTGTCACGCTCGAAGTCCGAGCCCTCGTAGCTCGCCGGCTGCGCGGATGCGGAGACGGCGGGAACGATGGAGCTCTGAGCCGACTTCGGTGGTCCCTGTCCTTCGATCACCTGCGGGCCCGGGTTGCGGGTCGGCACCTGGTAGGAACCGTCGTTGATCGAACCTCCCGGATACTGCGGGAAGAACTCACCCGGTGCTGCAGGCTCGAAGCAGGTGGCTCCGCGATCGTCGAACAAGCGCGGCTCGTCCTGGTTCGGCAAGTAACGGCCCTTCGGGTTGACGAACGATGCGGACACGTTGATGCCGGGGTACTCGTCGCCCTCGCCGAGAACGACCGCTCCGCGCCTGGCACCTTCGGCGAACTGGGTGAACGTGCAGCCGAACGTCGGAGAGAACTCGGCCAGCAGCTCGAGCGCTTCACGAGAGTTCGCGGCCAATCCGATCAGGTTCTCGGAGTTGGTCTGCAGGAAGTCCGCGGTTGTGTAGGACGCCGAGGTCAGCGAGCCGTACAGCGTTTCGAGGCTGGACTGCCGCTCGACCACGGTGTTGCCCGTCGTCCTCAGGTTGTCCAGCGCCGAGATCAGTTCGGGTGCAGCGTCTGCGTAGGTCTGCGAGAAGTCGGCGAGACCGACCAGCGTCTGCTGGATGTTCGGCAACTCCGTGTTCAGACCCGACACGATGTTGGTCAGATTGTCGATCGTCTGACCGAGCTGCTCGCCGCGCCCGCTGAGGCCCTGCGCCAACGACCCGAGGGTGTTCGCCAGATCCTGCGGCGGAATCGCCTGCAGCAGTGGAAGCAAGCCGTCGAGCAGCTGCCCGACCTCGATTGCGTTTCCACTGGTGTCCTGCCGGAGGACGGTGCCCTCGGTGATCGGCGACGCCGAGTCGTTCTCGGGCACGATCAGCGAGACGTAGCGCTCACCGAACAGCGTCTTGGGAAGCAACCGCGCCGTCGCGTTGGACGGAATCAGTGGAGCCTTGTCCGGGTCGATGGCGAGCCGAGAGGTGACGACACCGTCGACGGTGGATGCCGAGCGCACCTCGCCGACGATCATTCCGCGCACCTTCACATCCGCGTTCATCGGCAGAGCGTTGCCCACCGAGTCGGTTTCGAGGCTGACGTTCACCACCGACTTGAACGTCTTGTTGTAGGACGTGATGCTCCATCCCAAGAACAGGATGAGCACCAGGAAGAACGCCAAACCGAGCAGTACTCGCTTCAGTCGCGACGGCGAGTCGATCATCCCGCAACCCTCACTGTGGTGGTCGTGCCCCAGATGGCGAGGCTCAAGAAGAAGTCCAGCACCGCGATCGTGACGATCGCGGTACGAACGGCACGGCCCACTGCGACGCCGACACCGGCAGGTCCGCCGGAGGCGTGGTAGCCGTAATAGCAGTGGATCATGATCAGGACGAAGGCGAAGATCAACACCTTCAGGAACGAATACAACACGTCTTCCGGAGGTAGGAAGAGGTTGAAGTAGTGGTCGTAGGACCCCGTGGACTGCCCGTTGAAGATGGTGCTGATCCCTCGGGAGGCGACGTACGACGCCAGCAGTCCGACGATGTAGAGCGGGATGACGGCCACGAAGCCGGCGATCATGCGGGTGGTCACCAGGAACGGCACGCTGGGTACCGCCATCACCTCGAGGGCGTCGATCTCCTCCGAGATCCGCATGGCACCGAGCTGGGCTGTGAAGCCACAGCCGACGGTGGCCGACAGTGCCAGTCCCGCAACGATCGGCGCGATCTCACGGGTGTTGACGTACGCGGACAGGAATCCGGTCAGCACGGAGCTACCGAGCTGCTCGAGTGCGGCGTAGCCCTGCAGGCCGACGACGATTCCGGTGAAGCCGGACATCATCACGATCACGCCGATGGTTCCGCCGATGACGGCGAGTGCACCGCTGCCGAAGGTGACCTCCGCCAGCAGGCGGAGCACCTCCTTCTTGTAATGCACCGCGGTCTTGGGAATCCACCCGATGGCCCGCAGGTAGAACGACATCTGCTCGCCTGCGCGGTCGAGCACGTTGAGCGGGGCATTGCCGACGCGCTTGACGCGCATCAGCGTGCGGTCACCGCGACCTCTTGCGATCGTCATCGCGGTTACGCTCCCTTCGCTGGGACGACCTGGAGGTACACCAGGGTCAGGATGAGGTTGGCGAAGAAGAGCAGCAGGAACGTGATGACAACCGTCTGGTTCACTGCCTCGCCGACGCCCTTGGGTCCGGGGTTGGGATTGAGCCCCTTGTAGGAGGCGATGATGCCCGCGATGAGTCCGAAGATCGCCGCTTTGGCTTCTGCGACATACAGATCCGGAAGCTGCGCCAGCGCACCGAAGGACGCCAGATACGCACCGGGGGTACCGCCCTGGAGGATCACGTTGAAGAAGTAACCACCGGCGATGCCGACGACCGAGACCAGACCGTTGAGCAACAGGGCGACGAGAATCATCGCGAGGACGCGCGGAACGACGAGACGATGCACCGGGTCGATACCCAGCACCCGCATGGCGTCGATCTCTTCACGAATGGTGCGCGAGCCGAGGTCGGCCGTGACAGCAGAACCGGCGGCACCGGCCACCAGCAGTGCGGTCACGATCGGACTGCCCTGCTGAATGACCGCGAGCACGCTGGCCGCGCCGGTGAACGACTCGGCACCGAGCTGCTTGATGAGCGATCCGGTCTGCAGAGACACGACCGCGCCGAACGGAATGGCGACCAGCGCCGTCGGCAGAATCGTGACGCTGGCGATGAACCAGGCCTGCTCGATGAATTCACGGAACTGGAACGGCCTACGGAAGGTGTTGCGAACCACCTCGACGAACAGTTCTACGATGTTGCCGGCTTGAGTCAGAGCGGCGTTCGCCGGAGCGAACGCGGACTTCTTCGATCCCCCCATGTCTGCTATTGACCCCGACCCTGTGTCGGAGCTTGGTAGCCCGGCTGGTCATGAACTTGCCCGCTGTAGCCCTGCTGGTCGTAACCCTGCTGGTCGTAACCCTGCTGGTCGTAACCCTGCTGGTCGTAACCCTGCTGGTCGTAGCCCTGCTGCTGATCCGCGTATGCGGGGTACCGCTGACCGGGGTCGGTGGTGTCGAGGCTTTCCTGGATGGCGATCTGCGCACTGTGCGGCAGCGTGTGCATGATCTGGCGGACGCGTTCCTGCCTGCGTCCGACGGCCTGGCGCACAGGGGTACCGGGGGTGGCCTTCATCTGCGGGACGATGCCTTCGACGTCGTCGACGCCACCGGCGTGGTGCCCGGCGTCGACCATGGCCTGCTCCTGCGCCATCTGCGCC